>JBFKFP010000134.1:0-7706 GCA_041618535.1 Flavobacteriaceae bacterium | reverse complement strand
TAGAAATAAGTCTCGTAGGTTCGATTGTTGATCACTGTTTCATTGATCGATTTTGTATTCGGGATTTTAAAGAAATCCGATTGGCTGGCATCGAGGTAAAATCCATTATTTGGCGGTTGAGCCTGGATCAATAAAGAAGTGAGAATTGGCATTAAAAGTAATAGTGGTCTCATAAGCTGGAAAGTTTTGGGATTCAAATTCAAATGCAATAACAATTTGGAAAAAGGACCAACTCATGAGGGAAAGCGGCGAATTTATATAGTTAATTGGTTGTCCAAAGTACTTTTAAACGAATCCGTAACTATAAGTTGGTCTTAAATTCTGGTGTAAAATTAATTCGTAATTCGGGATATAATTATTGATTATATGAATGACGAAATTAGGCAGATGAATGGCAGAGATATGGCGACCAACGAAATTCAGGATTTTGGAAAATTGGATCTCGATCCTTCAAGTTATAAAGTTGAGATTAAAACTGTACTTTTAAGAAGAGAATACATTGAAATAATGGTATAAATGAATACACGAAGAACTTTTATTACAACAGCCGGCCTTGCAGCCCTCTCAACTCCGTTTCTCTCCTTTGATTCAAGCAAAAAATGGTCTCTTGATGAGCTCAGGAGTGATTATCTTTCAAATGAGGATTACTGGAAGATGATCCGAAAGCAATTCCCTCTAAAGGAAGGGCAGACCTATTTTAATAATGGCACCATGGGTCCAACTCCCGGCTATGTGCTGGATAAGATGATAGACCATATGATGCATTGGAACAGGGAAGCCGCTACTGTCGATTATAAAGACGGTTCCGGACCGGAACTGCTTACAGGATATTTCGAATACCAGTCCCTGCGGAAAAAACTGGCAGATATTATTAACTGCGATTACAAGGAATTATCAATTACTCAAAATGCAACCTTCGGAATGAACTTTGTCGGGATGGGACTGGAACTGAAGGCAGGCGATGAATTGCTGAATACCAATCAGGAACATGGTGGTGGTTTTGGTGCATGGCAAACCCTTGCGAAACGCAGAGGCTGTGTCTATAAACAGGCAACCATGCCAATGCCGGCCAATGATCCGCAGGAGGTCTTTGATGCTATTTTTAAGGAGGTTACTTCCAGAACTAAGGTTATAGCCATTCCGCATATGGTTTCAGTGTATGGAACAATCATTCCCGTAAAGGCCATCTGCCAGGAGGCAAGGCGAAGAGGTATTTTTACAGTTCTTGACGGTGCCCAGTGCGTTGGTCATATTGATGTAGATGTCAAAGACATTGGATGCGATGCCTATTATTCCAGTTTGCATAAATGGATGCTGGCTCCGGCTGGAAGCGGTATACTTTATGTCAACAATGAGGTGGTCGGGGACATATGGACGACCATTGCAAGTTATCAATGGGATAACCAGGAAGACCACGGCTTCAGGTTGATGCAAAACGGAACCGGGAATGCAGCCGTGCTTGCCGGATTTGATGCCGCTGTCGATTTTTTTGATACAGTTGGAAAAGATCGATGGATTGGTCGAATCAAGGAATTGGGGACATACCTCAGAAACGGGCTTAAGCAAATGCCACATGTGAGAATCGATTCTTCAACCAACGAGGATATGGCTGCCGGAATTACCACCTATTCCGTTAAGGGGATCTCAGCCCCTGACCTTCAACAAACTATGTGGAATCGGGAACGACTGCAGCCACGCTCTGTGGGAGAGGAGGTTATGAGGCATTCGGTACATATCTATAATTCGAAGGAGGAGATAGACAGGGCGCTTGGGGTACTAATGTCACTCGGTTGATTCAAGCTGTTTTAGCAAAGAGCAGGCATAAACACATGCTAACCATTCATCGCGATTTTATGGTGGTGTATTTCTTCACTTAATACCCTCAATAACATAAGCTTACGTTAAATTTATTTTATAAGTAATGCACTTCAACTACCTTTACCAAAAGCTGTTATGAAAATCATTCTATTTCTTCTTACTTCTCTTTGTTCCTTATTCTCAATGTCTCAGCTGGTCGTATTCGATTTTAAGGAAGCTAATTCCACCATCGGATGGTTTGTTGTCAATGATGGTGTCATGGGCGGCCTGTCTGAGGGAAGTTTCGAGCTGAATGAAGAAGGGAATGCCTTATTTAGAGGATACGTGACCACCGAAAATAATGGTGGGTTCACATCGGTCAGATATTCTTTTAAACCTGAAGATGTTTCTGAATTCTCAAAGGTCCTGATCAATTTGAAGGGTGATGGCAAGGCCTACCAGTTCCGATTGAAGGAATCAGAATACCAGCGCTTCTCGTACATCCAATACTTCGAAACCACCGGAGACTGGGAGATAATTGAGATCCCGTTAAGTGAATTCTATCCCAGTTTCAGGGGTAATCGGCTTAATAGACCCAATTTCCCGGGAGAGCAGTTAGCAGAGATAACCTTCCTGATAGGCAACAAGGTAAAAGAACGCTTCAGCCTTGAAATAAAGTCTATATCCCTACAATAAAAAAGCTTATTAAAACCCCAAATTTTCCCGTATAGAACCCCGTTCACTTCTGAACAGGGTATCTTCCGCGCGTCATCTACACGAAAATTTCAACTGTATAAGCTTTTTCGTAACTTTAAACGCATTGAACATCAAACCATTCTTTTTAATTCAAAATCCAACCAAAAAATGAACACGACACAAGTTAAAGCATACGGAACTCAAGCCGCGGAAAATGCTCTTGAGCAAATGAATATCAATCGAAGGGAAACTCTGCCTTCCGACGTCGAGATAGATATACTCTATTGCGGAGTTTGCCATTCAGACCTTCATTTTGCCCGAAACGACTGGGGATTTTCTGTTTATCCCGTGGTACCCGGTCATGAGATCGTGGGTAAGGTCGTGAATGTGGGACACAAGGTCAGCAAATACAAAGTAGGAGATACCGTTGCAGTAGGGTGTTTAGTAGATTCGTGCCGAACCTGTGACAACTGTAAAAAAGACCTGGAACAATATTGCGGTGAGTGGGTTGGAACCTATGGCGGGCATGACAAGCATCTCGACCTTCCAACTTTCGGAGGATATAGTGAAACCATTACGGTAACTGAGGATTTCGTCCTTTCCGTTCCCGATAACCTCGACCTGGCAGGTGTAGCCCCGGTGCTTTGTGCAGGTATCACAACATGGTCTCCCTTGCGGCATTGGAATGTAGGGCCCGACAGCAAAGTTGCTGTTGTTGGCCTCGGTGGATTGGGTCATATGGCGATCAAGCTGGCCCATGCATTAGGTGCAGAAACCACCTTATTTTCCCGATCTCCAAATAAGATCCAGGATGCTAAGAGCCTCGGGGCCGATGCTGTGGTCATTTCAACAGATGAAGCCCAGATGGAGGCTGTTCAGAGTACGTTTGACCTTATAATCGACACCGTGCCTTACGAGCACGATCTTAATCCATATATATCAACATTGAATACCGATGGCACACTGGTCCTTGTTGGCTATTTAGGGCCGCTTGATCCCATAGTGCATTCAGTTCCTATGATAATGGGCCGCCGCTCCGTAGCGGGATCTTTGATAGGGGGAATAGCTGAAACCCAGGAGCTTTTGGATTTTTGCGGAAAACATAATATTACTTCCGATATAGAGGTTATCGACATCCAGTATATCAATAAGGCCTATGAGCGTATGCTGAAAAGCGATGTGCATTACAGGTTTGTGATCGATATGAAGTCTTTGAAGGGCTGATCTTCGATTTTAATTGCTCTGGTTTCGTCATTCCAAATTGAAAAGAACATTTTTGAAGTTGAATTATATCATGAGAATACCCATGATATAATAAATAATCATGGGTTTCATCGTTTTTATTAATTTTAGAGAGAATAATTTAAGGGCAAAGTATATGCAGATGAGTTTCCTTTGTTACCGACCTGGCTGGTTATCAATTCGTTCAGGGATTGGTAAAGATTTAATCCCCTCATATATTATTGGAAAAAATATTTAAAATTAGAATTCTGGCCATCTCGCAGATGATCAACTTTGACCTGGAAAAATATAGCCTCTTTCGCCATCATATAATTTATGGGATATCATGCTATTCAAGTGGAGTTTTCTTGCGATTTTCACTGGGATTACTATTCGCTGTCATGGCCATGTCCTGTCATGAGCAGGAAGCGGGTTTGGAAGGCACTGAAGGCTATAACCCTATAGTTGAGGCATCTGTAGACAGGGACTGGGAGGATATAAAGAAAGATGGTGTCCTTAGGGCCCTAGTGGTCTACAGCAGTACCAGCTATTTCCTCTATAAGGGCCAGCCAATGGGTTTTGAATACGAACTTTTGGAGAGGCTGGCAAATCACCTGGAGCTAAAGCTGGAGTTAGTGGTGTCAGATGATCTGGATTCAGAGTTTGAAGTATTGAACAGGGGAGATGTCGACCTCATTGCACATGGAATGACCATTACTAACCAGCGAAAATGGGAAGTTGATTTTACCGATTATCTTTACCTGACCAAACAGGTGTTGGTTCAAAGGAAACCGGACAACTACCTGCAGCTCTCATGGAGTTCGCTTCAGAAAAAATTGATACACGACCCCATTGAGCTGATAGATGACACAGTGTCTATCCGCAAGAATTCAGCTTATTTTGAACGCATTGTCAGCCTTTCTAATGAAATAGGAGGCACAATCCACATCGATACCCTTGATAGTCAGCTTACCACCGACCAGATCATGGATATGGTAGTGGACGGAACAATCAAATATACCATTGCCGACGAAAACCTGGCTAAAATAAATGCGTCATACAGTCCGATCCTGAAAATTGATGTCCCCATCTCTTTTTCACAACGTATTGCATGGGTTACCAGGAAAAAATCGCCAAAATTCAGAGAATTGATCAACCTGTGGATTCGCGATCAGAGGGAGACCGCCGATTACTATGTTATCTACAACAAGTATTTCAATAATAAGCGCTCATTCCGAAGGCGCATAAAAAGCGACTATTACAGTTTAACCAATAACCAGATCAGTCAGTATGACGATCTGATAAAGAAATATGCCGATAATATAGGTTGGGACTGGCGATTACTGGCATCCTTGATTTACCAGGAGTCCAAATTTAACCCCGAGGCAGAGTCTTGGGCCGGTGCCAGCGGACTGATGCAAATGATGCCGGCAACCGCCGAGTCACTGAATGTAGCGAATATCTCCGATCCTGAAGAGAACATTCGTGGCGGAACCCGTTATCTGGGCCAGCTTTACAAACAATTTGAGGAAGTTCCTGATTCCTTGAACCGCGTCCTTTTTACCATGGCTGCTTACAATTGCGGATCGGGCCATGTTTTTGATGCACAGCGCCTGGCAAAAGAGGAACGTCTTGATCCGAACATCTGGAGAAACAATGTTGAAAAATCGATGCTTGCACTTAGTTTACCTAAGAACTACAGGAAACCATTTATAAAATATGGTTACGTCCGTGGTTCAGAACCTGTTAATTATGTAGATCAGATTTTAGGTCGCTACAACCATTACAAACAGTTTATCAGTTTGGAATGATCGGATTATCGAGAAAAACAGTTGTTGGTTTAACCTAGAATTTGATATATTATGCCCTGCGTTCATCAGGGGTGCAGAATGGTTATTTCTTATTCCGTATTCATTTAAAGACAAAACTAATTCGCTATGCAGAACGACGATCTTTTTTCATCATACGAACACCTTCCCGATACCTGGGATGAAATGTATGATGATGAAGAAATCCGATCACAGTACGAAGTTATCAATAATTACCTCAAGAATTCTTCGTCGGAATCACTGAATAAAAAGGAGGAATTATCGAAGCAATTATTTATGAGCCAGGGGGTGACCTTCACGGTATACAGCGACAATGAAGGTATTGAGAAAATATTTCCATTTGACATCATCCCAAGGATAATTACCGCTACTGAATGGAAGAAAATTGATGAAGGGATCAAACAGCGTATAAAGGCTCTTAATTTATTTATCAAGGACATCTATCATGACCAGTTCATTCTTAAAGATGGTATTGTACCTGCTGATCTTATTTATTCCTGCCCGCATTTTTTACGTGAAATGATAGGCGTTAACGTTCCCCACGACATCTATGTGCATATCTCAGGGGTAGACCTGATAAGGAATAATGACGGTGAATTCTATGTGCTTGAAGACAACTTAAGAACCCCTTCCGGAGTGAGTTATATGCTTGAGAATCGCGAAGTATCAAAGCGTCTTTATCCCGGGATATTACCACAGAATAACATCCTGAAAGTGGCAGATTATCCCAATTTATTGTATAAGAAACTCCAGGAATTATCAGACCAGGCCAATCCTAACGTGGTGCTTCTTACACCCGGGATTTATAACTCGGCATATTATGAGCATACCACGCTGGCAAGGCTTATGGGGATAGAACTTGTTGAAGGCAGTGATTTACTGGTTAAAGACCATGTGGTATATATGAAGACTACAAATGGTTTGAAACGTGTTGACGTGATTTACAGGAGGGTGGATGATGACTTCCTTGATCCGTTGGAATTCAATACAAACAGTATGCTAGGTGTTGCAGGTATAATGGCGGCTTACCGCAAAGGCAATGTCAACATCGTCAATGCTCCCGGGACCGGAGTGGCTGATGATAAAGCCGTTTATATTTATGTTCCGGATATGATAAGATATTATTTGAACGAAGAGCCGATTCTTAAGAATATTGAAACCTTTAAGTTGGGGAATAAGGATGATTATAACCATGTGGTTAAGAATGTCAGAAAGATGGTCATAAAAAAAACCGATGGAAGCGGCGGCTATGGCATGCTAATGGGCCATGAGGCCACGGAGGAGGAGATAAAGGAATATTTTAATGAAGTGAAAAAGAAACCGGAGGGGTATATCGCTCAACCGATTTTAAAACTATCCACAGCCCCATGTTGCATCAATGGTCAGTTAACACCCCGTTGTGTCGATCTCAGGCCATTTGCATTGGCGGGAAGAGATGGTATAGATATCACTCCGGGAGGTCTTACAAGGGTGGCGTTGAAGAAGGGATCTTTGGTGGTGAACAGCTCGCAGGGTGGTGGCAGCAAAGACACCTGGGTAATTAAATAAAATAAAAAAATTGATGTGTTAAGCAGAGTTGCAAATAACTTGATATGGCTGGAACGCTATATGGAAAGGGGGAATGGAATCCTTAGTTTGCTGAGTGTAAACTATTATGCCAATCAGGACTCCCCTGAATTATTTTCTTGGACTCCCATCATAAAGATGTATAGCCGGGAGGAAGATGAATTTTTTACTGAAGATGCTTTGGAATGCATTGAATTCATGGTATTCAATTCAACAAATCCGAATTCCATTTTAAATATAGTCACCAATGCAAGGGAGAACGCCAGGAGTGTGCAGGAGCATATTTCGAGGGAAATGTGGTTGTGCCTGAATCAGTATTACCATTTTATTACCGACAGGAACTTACCTAAAAAATTAAAGGAGGATGATCCGATAGTATTTCTCGAAAAATTAAAGTCCTTTCATTTGGTTTATTACGGTACTATGGACACCTCCCAGGAAAGGGGAGCTTCCTATTATTTTCTGAATGTGGGAAGATATTTGGAAAGGGTCATCCAGATTTCCGACTTCACCTCCCTCAAACTGATGGAAATAGCTAAAACCAGTGACACGCTGGTGCAGAGTTATTACTGGAAAAACCTTTTGCTTAGTATTGGT
>JBFKFP010000133.1:0-7709 GCA_041618535.1 Flavobacteriaceae bacterium | reverse complement strand
TATGACTTTGCACTTTTTGGCCTGGGGGTTTTTGAGGATTTTTAACAATACGCTCGGGCTTTATTATTTACTTTTATGATTCTAACTGCCAAAAATTATATCCTATTAAGAATTTTCTACTCGCTTTTAGCCTGTTTTCATTGATTGTGACCCACGCTCAAAACCGAAATATCCCTATTGACACCATGGTGGTCACAAAACACAACACCACCGTCAAAGGTGAGAGTTTCTCCTATACAGCTACAACGGGTACACAACCGGTTTGGGATAACATGGGTAAGCCTATCGCTACCCTGTTTTACACCTATTACGAAAGGGACAATATAAGGGACAGGGCCAAAAGGCCACTTATAATTTCATTTAACGGAGGTCCCGGTTCAGCGTCTGTATGGATGCACGTTGCCTACACAGGACCACAGATCCTAAAGATTGACGACGAGGGTTATCCTGTTCAACCTTACGGTGTCAAAAGCAATCCCTATTCTATAATAGATATGGCTGATATCGTTTTTGTGAACCCGGTCAATACAGGTTATTCAAGGATGATTCCGGACGAGGAAGGTAAGATGCCCGATCGGGAACAATTCTTCGGTATCAATGCCGATGTGACATACCTGGCTGAATGGATAAATACCTTCGTGACCAGGAAAAACCGATGGGAATCACCAAAGTATATCATTGGTGAAAGCTACGGGGGAACGCGTGTCATGGGTCTCTCGCTCGCACTCCAGAATAACCAGTGGATGTACCTCAATGGTGTAATACTCGTGTCTCCGGCCGATTATAATATTTATAATACCGGACAACCTGTATATTCAGCCATCAATCTCCCCTATTTTACAGCGGCAGCGTGGCATCATAAGGCTCTTCCACCCGCACTGCAGAGCCAGGATTTAACCGATATCCTGCCCGAAGCTGAAACTTTCGCGATCGATGTATTAATGCCTGCCCTGGCCAAAGGAGGCTTTATTGACGAGAATGAGAAGAATGAGGTGGCCGAAAAATTTGCTTATTACTCGGGTCTGAGCAAAAAAGTGATCTTACAGCATAACCTGGATGTTCCTGCACGGTTCTTCTGGAAAGAACTCCTGAGAGATGAGAGCGGTCAGACCATCGGAAGGCTGGATTCAAGATATTTGGGAATAGACCGGATAGAAGCTGGTGACGGTCCGGATTATTCACCTGAGCTTACCTCCTGGCTGCATTCGTTCACTCCAGCTATCAACTACTATATCAGGCACAAACTAAATTTCAAAACAGATATTAAATACAATATGTTCGGTCCTGTAAGACCCTGGAATAATGAGAATAACCGCGTAAGGGAAAACTTAAGACAGGCTATGGCCCAGAATCCATACCTGCATGTAATGGCCCAGTCCGGATACTACGACGGTGCCACTACTTATTTCGCCGCGAAATATACCCTCTCACAAATTGACCCCAGCGGCAAGATGAAAGACAGGATGTCATTTAAAGGATACCGAAGCGGACATATGATGTATCTGAGGAAAGAAGACCTTATCCAGGCGAATGAAGACCTGAGGGAATTCATCAGGAAATCATCAGGTATAGGAAAATCAGCAAAATACTAGAAAAACGACATGAGGAACTTAATAGTCCTGGCATTTCTGATTTTACTGAGCGGATGCCGTGAAAAGGAGGGTGAAGTAATTCAATATTGCGATATTCCAACAGCTGGAAATAGCGGTGAATCTGACCTGCTGAACACCAGGGATGATAGGTTGTACCTGAGCTGGATTGAACAATCAAGTGAAAAAAATAGTGTTCTGCGCCTCTCAGAATATATCGATAACGAATGGCAGGATGCCCAAACCATTGCTGAAGGAGATGAATGGTTTGTTAATTGGGCCGATTTTCCTGCGCTCGAGGATTGGGGGCCTGATGGGCTGGTATCGCACTTCCTTGAGAAAAGTGCCCCGGACACCTATGCCTATGATGTGAAAGTGACTCTGAGTTCCGACGGTGGGAGGACCTGGAATCCTGCATTTAGTCCGCACACCGATAGCACGGCAACCGAGCATGGATTTGTGAGCAAGCTAGCCTTAAATGATAAAGAGTTTCTTCTGGCCTGGCTCGACGGGAGGCAATATGCCTATGCCAAAGCAGATTCCACCTTGACTGAAGAAATGACCTTGAGGGCTGCTGTTATGGACAAGCAGGGGCATATAATAAAAGAATACCTGATCGATGATCGTGTCTGTGATTGCTGCCAGACTGCTATGGCCATGAGTGCCGAAGGACCGGTGATCGTTTATCGTGACCGGAGCGACGGTGAGATCCGCGATATCTATTACAGCCGATTGGTAAATGACAGCTGGACCGCACCAAAAGCTATTTATGATGACAACTGGATGATACCGGGTTGTCCGGTAAACGGGCCCGCTATAGTAGCCCGTGACAAAGATGTTGCCGTTGCCTGGTTTGCTGTGAAGGGTGAATTCCCGGAGGTAAAATTGAGTTTTTCTTCTGATAGCGGAATTTCATTCGGCAGTCCCTATTTATTGAATCTGGTTCAGCCATTGGGACGTGTTGATCTTGTATGGCTGGATGATGAGCGGGTTCTTGTGAGTTGGATGGATGCCAATGCCGAAGGGAATACACAGATCAACCTGCAAAGCGTATCGAAGACTGGACAACTGGGTAAGGTGATAAATGTGACAGCTACCTCTCCTGAAAGATCAACCGGTTTTCCGCGGATGGCCATGCACAATAATGAATTATTTATCACCTGGACCGATACCCAGGAAGAATCCCGGGTGCAGGTGGCGAAAATTTCAGTAGATCTTCTATATTGATCTCCGGCTAACCTTTTAACCAGGCATCGCGTAATCTGATCTGTTCCGGGCTTGCATTCTCATCAGGGACGAGGGTCTGACCCGTACTGTAAGATGGCTCAGTTACCGCCTTCAAAACGATTTCTTCTCCATTTCTTACCAGCACAACTTCTATCTCTTTTCCCATCTCCCATCCATAAACTTCTGAGAATATGTTATTGGCATTTTCAAGACTGACCGTTTCCCCGTTTACTTTTTTAATAACATCCTCGGGCTGGACACCAAGGTCATTCCAGAAACTATTATCCTTGACCAGATCGGTAAAGAAAATCGATCCGTCTATGGGGTTCGCAGCAACAATAATGTTCCCGATATTCATAATAAAATTCGTCTCCACTCGGGCCTCCCCCAATTTCAGACCGACCTTATTAAAAAACACATTGTAATCAATGGGGTTATTACCCTCTACATGGTCCCTGATAAAGGACTCTACCGAGGGATAGGTCATTGCAATAATCTCGTCGAACAGATTTTCATCTTCAAAAGGTCTGTTTTTTCCATATCTCATAGATAATTCCTTCATGAGGGAAAGCATGCTTCTGTCTCCCCCGGATCCCTCGCGCAACAGTATGTCCATACACATCCCGATCAGGGCGCCTTTCTGGTATACATTGTAATAATTACTTGCATAAGGTTCTTTTAACACATTCTCACTCATTTCAGTAAAACTCATGGCATCATCATAATTTAAAGAAGTATTGATCTTTCCCATGATTGTAGTGTAGAAATCCTCTGGAGTCATAAGTCCCTCAGAAACCTGGAAATGCTGTGCGAAATATTCGGTTACGCCCTCGTACATCCATAGATGTTTGGAGAAAGTGGGATTGCTATAGTCGAAATAGTGCACATCTTCTGAATGAACACTTAATGGAGTAACGATATGGAAGAACTCGTGCGCAACTATATCAGTCATCGATTCCTCCATCAGCGAATCGGATATTTGGTCTGGCATGACCACTACTGTTGAGGTATGATGTTCGAGGGCTCCAAATCCTTGTGGAGCAGACTCCGACTGCATATCAGCGAGATAAACGAAGATATCGTAGCGGGTTGTACTGTCAAGATCACCCAGATATGCTTTTTGAGCTTTCATCATGGTAAATATGGTCTCCTTCATGCTTAGAGCATTGTGAGCCTCAGTGGGTGAATAAAGACTCAGAACAATGGTGATATCGCCAACCTGAAATTCTTCAACCTCAATATCCCCGTACATCATGGGGTTATCGGTAACATCAAAATATCTCGGCGCAAAGTAGTTGGTGGTTATCGATGAACCATCCTGGCTATATTCCTCCTTTAACTGCTGAAGAGCAGAACTCCTCCTAAAGCTTGACGGTGCCATCACATCAATGCTGTACTGGGCGTTCTGCAAATGGTCGAAATAGCCTATAAACCCATGAAGATTTAACACAAAAACCTCTTCCTCTATATTAGTTCCGGAGGGAGAGAATGGTGTTTGATCCTGGCTATACTCTATATCAAAGGTGTCGTTTACCAGATAGGTGATCTTATCAAGTTCCGAAGCGTTATATACCACCCAGGCATTGGTATCAAGTTTTTCACTTCTTATGATTCTTCCTTTGTAATCAACAGCCCTGAAGTCATCTATAAACTTCCCGAAATCACTGACCGCATAGGTTCCCTGAATTACTTTGGGAAGCCGGTAGATAACGGTGTCCCGTATTATCCGTCCGGGATCTACGATAACAGGAACCCTGTCATTATCAATATTGACAAGGTCCATTTTAGTCATGATCGGATTACTGATTGCGAGATCATTGACAGTGGCTTTGGTTCCGCAACCCAGGATGAGAAAAGCCAAGCCAAGCAGTGAGATAAATGTCTTCATTTAATGTCTTATTCATGGTATTTAAGGAGCAAAAATAAAGTCTTGCTTACAACAACTACCCAAGTTTTTGTTAAATTCCGTCACTCATATCTCCATATGTCGAACCCTTTGATCAGTATACTAACTCCATTTAAAAATTCAGAATCTTTTCTCGAAGAATGCCTGGACTCTGTGTTGGGACAAAGTTTGACCAATTGGGAAATGATAATGGTTGACGATCATTCAACTGACAAAAGCAGGGAATTAGTGATGTCTTATGCCGAACGGGATGAAAGGATTCGTTGTATGTCCAATGACCAACACGGGATAATACACGCCTTAAGAAAGGCTTTCAATTTAAGTAAAGGAAAAATGATCACACGGATGGACAGTGATGATATCATGGTTCCTGTCAAACTTGAAAGGATGTCCAGCCAGCTAATCAATGAAGGGGCCGGCCATATCGCACTTGGATTGGTTAAATATTTTCCTGAGAACGTCGTTAGTGAAGGTTACCGGGAATACGAAAGCTGGATCAACGGGTTGACCAAAGCTGGCTCCAATTTTACGGAATTGTACAAGGAGTGCGTGATTCCTTCACCTTGCTGGATGGTTTTTCGCGAAGATTTACAGCGCTGCGGTGCATTCAATGAAAACTTTTATCCGGAGGACTACGACCTCACATTTCGGTTTTTCGCCAAGGGTTTAAAATGTCTGCCTTGCAGGGAAATTTTACATTTATGGCGGGATTATCTCATCAGAACCTCTAAAACTCATGTTCATTACCAGCAGGAATATTTTCTGAATCTTAAAACCCGCTATTTCCTTAAACTGCACTACGACAGTAGCAGACCCTTATCTCTCTGGGGAGCCGGGAGCAAGGGTAAGCAAATTGCTGAATTTCTGTTAACCCAGAAAATAAAGTTCCACTGGATAAGCCATAATCCCGGAAAGATTGGAAAAAAGATTCAAAATCAAAAGGTTCTGCCCATTGATGAATTCGAAGCCCTCACAAACCCACAAAGCATTGTCACTGTGGCCGATAAATCAGCCCAATCGGATATCAGATCATTTATGCGAGAGCGTAAAATGCAGGTTATGGAAGATTTCTTTTTCTTCTGCTGAATCCCATCTGTAAAAAATTTCCTAAAACTTAGGCGCTCAGACCCAATTAAGTAATTTTTCAACTAAGTTTGTGTTACAATGGTATTGATCATGCAATTTAAACAGCCCGAAATTCTCTATGCCCTGGCCATATTGCTCATACCGATCATTGTCCACCTCTTCCAGCTGAGACGTTTCCGCAAGATCCCCTTCACAAATGTGGAATTCCTGAAGAATGTTACCCGGCAAACGCGTAAAAGCCGAGAATTAAAAAAGTGGCTCGTCCTTGCTACGCGATTATTGATGCTTGGCTGTATCATCCTGGCCTTCGCGCAGCCTTATACGACTGAGAACGAAGCAGCATTAACCGAATCTGAAACGGTCATATACCTGGACAATTCTTTCAGCATGCAGGCCAAGGGTGACCGTGGAGAGCTGATGAAGCGTGCAGTTCAGGATCTTCTTGAATCAGGTTTGGATGAAGAAACGGTTAATTTGTTTACTAATAATTCGGAATTCAGAAATGTCAGCCTGAGATCGATCCAGAATGAGTTGGTTCAACTCTCATACAGCGGCAACCAGTTAGATTATGATGCGGTGATGCTTAAGGGAAAGCAATTCTTCAGCAAATCTGAAAACCGCCTTAAAAACCTTGTAATCATATCCGATTTTCAGCAGAACAGGATCTTGTCTGCATCTGCCATTCAGGATTCCATCAATATTCAATATGTTCAACTTAGGCCGGTGTCGGTTTCCAATATCAGCATCGACAGCGCTTATGTTCAAGACATGATCTCAAACAACCTTGAATTGAAGGTTGAACTAAATGCCCGTAATTCCGAGCTGGAAGATGTTCCGGTTTCACTCTATAATGGTGAAGAATTAATGGCTAAAACGGCAGTTGATGCAAGCAATGGCTCAACCGCTACTTTCAGTATCCCGAAGGACAGGGAAATCAAGGGAAGATTGAGTATTGAAGACACCCAGTTACAATTCGACAACGTTTTGTATTTCAATATCGCCAACCAGGAAAAGATAAAGGTTTTAAGCATTAATCAAGCCGATGATGATTTCTTGAAGCGAATTTATACCGAACCTGAATTTGATTACGAATCGGTTCAATATGATCAGTTGAATTACAACAGTATCCAGGAAAAAAACCTGATTATCCTGAATGAATTAAACGACATTCCCATAGCCCTGACCAATGCCTTAAATGCCTTTGCCAGGCAGCGTGGATATATTTTAATTATACCTTCAGGTCAAATCAGTTTAACTAATTATAATCAACTACTTAGGTCTGTTTCTAATATTGAATATGTTCAATCGGTCTCTGAAGAAAAACTGATCACAAGAATCAATTATGATCACCCGTTATTCAGGGGAGTTTTCGACCAGGAAGTAAAGAATTTTCAATATCCGAAATCGAACCAGTTCTTCATTGCGAGATACGTGAACAGCCCTGTTCTGCAATTTGAGGATGGAAATGCTTTTTTTATTCAGGACGACAATGTTTTCGTCTTCAGCAGCCCGATCAACCAATCCAATTCAAATGTTATTAATTCACCGCTGATTGTTCCCACCCTGTACAAGGCAGGGATCAGCAGTTTGAAGCTTCCTGACCTCTATTATTCACTTGGCAATGACATTACTTTCGACGTAAGCACGACCGTAGGCCAGGACGATATCCTGAGGCTGAGGTTAGACCAGCAACTTGTTATTCCACAGCAGCGTAGTTTCCCGAAAAAGGTTAGTGTCATTGTTGACAATAACATTGAGGAGCAAGGGATTTATGATATAATGGAATCTGAGGAGGTCATCGGAAGGGTAGCTTTCAATCATCAGCGAGATGAGAGCAACCTGAGTTATTATGATCTTAGGTCACAGTTTGGTCTGGAAACGTCAGATTCGGTAAAACTTAC
>JBFKFP010000132.1:0-7942 GCA_041618535.1 Flavobacteriaceae bacterium | reverse complement strand
CATTCCGGTGATCAATGTATTCGGGTTTATTCACATGGACCGCGAATTCCCTGACGGACGTGACCTGAACAGGGTTTTCCCGGGGTCTAAATCCGGATCGCTCGCCAGTCGGGTAGCTCATAAGCTGGTGACAGAGATCGTTCCGCATGCCGATCTTATCCTGGATTTTCATACTGGTGGAGCTGACAGGTTCAATTCGGCACAGATCAGGATCAAAGCTGGTGAAGAGGAGCTGGAAAACCTTGCCATGCTGTTTGGCGCCCCCTTCGTGCTAAATTCCAAAAACCTCAGGAAATCATTTCGTAATACCTGTTATAAAATGGGAATCCCGATTTTGTTATTTGAAGGAGGAAAGTCTTTTTATATCGACACCACCATTACCAATACAGGAGTCAACGGGGCTAAACGCATTCTGAATCACATGGGAATGCTGGCAAAGAAATTTAAAGTTTCCCGCCCCAAGAAAAAATGCATTTTTATTCAGAATAGCAAGTGGATACGAGCGAGTCATTCTGGAATGTTCCGGGCTTCTGCGAAGATCAATCAACAGGTTTCCAAAGGCGATGTAATTGGCCATATTACCGATCCGTTCGGTAAATTTCACTACTATGTGAAAGCCCCTAATGATGGATATATCTTTAATGTCAATGAATCTCCCATCGTCTACCAGGGAGATGCATTGTTTCATATCTCTACAGGTTTGAAGAAATAGCCTGTTCTTTTGACTGTGAGAAGGCTCTCCGATTAAAAATAATCAACATCCCCACACCCGTGCTTATCGCGACATCCGCCAGGTTGAAAACCGGTTCAAAAAAAGTGAAATAACTCCCTCCCGCGAAAGGAACCCATTCGGGCAGGTATCCCTTCCAAATAGGAAAATGAAGCATGTCAACAACCTTCCCGTAAAATAATCTCTCGTATCCGCCTCCATCTGGGAATGCTACCGCTACTTCCGGGTAACTTTCACTGAAGATCACACCATAAAAAACCGAATCGATGATGTTGCCCAGGGCACCGGCAAATATTAGCAGTAATGAAAAGAGTAAAATAGAGGATCCTCCTCTCTTTATAGTTATATAAAGCCAGTACCCGATGCCAGAAACAGCTATGATGCGAAAGCATGTTAGTAGGAATTTTGCCGTTCGCTCCGATATTAAGGGTATAAAATCACTGATCTTCGTCCCCCAGGCCATCCCGTCATTTTCCACGAAGAGCAGCTGAAACCAGTTGAAGACGACCCTGTTCTCCTGCAAGGTGAAAGAGGTTTTCACATAAACCTTGAGAAATTGATCTGCAAGCAGGATCAGAAGGATATAAAGGATGGCACGTTTTACACTCATAAGTCCGCTAAAGTAATAAAACTCTGTTATTCCATTTATTCTATTCTGATATTACCCCGTTTAGGGCGCCATTTCCAAAATGACCTTCATTTTTCCAGGCCTGAAAAAACGATGTTCCCCTATCTGCTTTGGCATCGGTTCCCGTATTTTGGGTAATGATCTTTATAACGCCGCTATAAGTTATGATATCAGCCTCACTTACTATTCCTTTTCACCTCCCAATTAAACCAGGCAAGTTGATATTTAAGCATGTCGTATTTCACTGAAACCGATATCCAAGGGCATTGACCTCCCCAATCTGCCATGCACTTGAGATACCGCCATCCTTATTATGTGCAATCAGGGTCATTAAAAAATCAAAATATTAGCACTAGAATCAGTTGTATCATTTTATTTCAGCATAAAAAAAGCCTTCAATAATGAAGGCTTTAAAATATTTATATGAAGCTTATTTCTGCATGTTTTTAGCCTCGATACTCAGGGTGGCATGAGGAACAAGTTTGAGTCGCTCCTTATTGATCAATTTTCCGGTCACCCTGCAAATTCCATAAGTTTTATTCTCGATACGAATAAGGGCATTCCGCAAGTCGCGTATAAATTTCTCCTGCCTGATAGCCAGTTGAGAATTCGCCTCCTTGCTCATCACTTCACTGCCCTCGTCAAATGCCTTAAACGTTGGCGAAGTGTCTTCCGTGCCGTTATTATGGTCGTTCATGTAAGCACTTTTGATCAGCTCAAGATCGTGCCTCGCTTTTTCTATCTTTTCCTGGATCAGCTTTTTGAATTCAGCCAATTCCTCATCTGAATATCTGTTATTAGTGTCTACTGCCATGATCATCAATGTTTTTGGATAAATAACCTGGTCTGTATATCATCGAATGCAATATCTATACCGTTATTTACCTGGTCCATAATTTCAAGTTCTTCGGTTAAAGTTTCGGTTTTTATATAATCAAGATTCGTCTTGACGGCGTTTTCTATTTTTTCATTTTTCTGAAGGACAACATCAATCCTGTCGGTGACTTCGAATCCTGAATCCTTTCGAAGATTCTGGATCCGGTTTACCAGTTCCCTGGCAATCCCCTCTTTTCTCAGCTCTTCAGTTACAGTGACATCCAGTGCTACGGTAAGAGATCCCTCATTAGCTACAAGCCATCCTTCGATATCCTGGGAAGTGATCTCGACTTCCCCTATTCCCAAAATAACGTTTTTTCCATTAATTTCAATGTTTAATTCTCCATTTTGCTCGATTTTTTTTATCTCCTCAGAACCAAATGAACCGATTTTGGCGGCAATCTGCTTCATGTCCTTACCAAATCGGGGGCCCAAAACCTTGAAATTAGGCTTAATCTGTTTCACCAGGATGTCTGAAGCGTCTTCGAGCAATTCAACCTCCTTAATATTAACTTCATGTTTTATAAGGTCTGATACCGCAAGAATTTCCTGTTTTTGTTCTTCGGAATCAATCGGGATCATGATCTTCTGAAGTGGCTGTCTTACCTTGATCTTTTCTTTAGCCCTTAACGAAAGTACAAGCGAGGATATTGTTTGAGCATTCTCCATTTTCCGCTCCAGTGCCTTATCAACGAACTTCTCATCGAATACCGGAAAATCTGCAAGATGTACCGAATCAAATTTCTCCTTCCCGCTTACACTATTAAGATCGAGGTAAATGCGGTCGGTTACAAAAGGAGCTATGGGAGCTGCTAATTTCACAATCGTCAAAAGACAGGTATAAAGCGTCTGGTAGGCTGAGAGCTTGTCTTCTTCATAATCTCCCTTCCAGAAACGCCTTCTGCTAAGCCTTACAAACCAGTTGCTAAGGTATTCCTGTGTAAAATATGATATCGCCCTTGCAGCTTTGGTCGGCTCATAATCATCATAGCATTCATCAACTTTCTTTATGAGCGTATTCAACTCTGATAGGATCCAACGGTCTATTTCCGGTCTCTGGTTCAAAGGTATATCAGCCTCCTGGTAATTGAATTGATCAAGGTTGGTGTATAAGGCAAAAAATGCATACGTATTGTAGAGGGTTCCGAAGAACTTCCTGTTAACCTCAACAATGCCATCAAGGTCGAATTTCAGATTATCCCATGGGTTTGCGTTACTGATCATGTACCAGCGCGTGGCGTCAGGGCCAAATCGTTCTAATGTATCGAAGGGGTCAACCGCGTTACCGAGACGCTTAGACATCTTCTGGGCGTTCTTATCAAGCACCAGGCCATTTGAAACCACATTCTTGAAAGAAACCGAGTCAAAAACCATGGTGGCTATCGCATGCAGTGTGTAGAACCATCCGCGGGTTTGATCAACCCCTTCTGCTATGAAATCGGCCGGAAAGCCTTCCCTGCTATCTATAAGTTCCCTGTTCTCAAATGGATAATGCCATTGCGCATAAGGCATGCTGCCCGAATCGAACCAGACATCGATTAGGTCGGCCTCCCTGTGCATAGGTTTTCCATCATCTGAGACCAGTACAATCTTGTCAACTATATTCTTGTGCAGATCGATCTTTTCGTAATTGTCATCAGACATGTCCCCTGGTACAAATTCATCGAAAAGATTCTTATCCATGTAGCCTTTCTCAACAGCTTTGTCCATTTCGGATTTAAGCTCTTCAACACTTCCGATGCATTTAGCCTTTTTCCCGTCTTCAGTTCGCCAGACCGGCAGTGGGATTCCCCAGAATCTGGATCGGGACAGGTTCCAGTCGTTTGCATTGGCAAGCCAATTACCAAATCGGCCTTCCCCGGTTGATTTCGGCTTCCAGTTTATGGTGTTGTTTAATTCAACCATCCGTTCCCTGACATCGGTAACTTTGATAAACCAGGAATCCAGCGGATAATAGAGTATAGGCTTATCCGTTCTCCAGCAATTGGGGTAGCTGTGCTTATATTTTTCAACCCTGAAGGCTTTGTTCTCCTCTTTTAGCCTGATAGCCAGTTCCACATCTACCGAACGCTCAGGAGCCATTCCTTCGTCGTAGTACTCGTTCTTAACGTATTTTCCGGCTAATTCAGCCATTTCGGGCCTGAAGCGGCCTTGCAAGTCGACCAACGGCACCAGATTGCCATTATCATCCTTTACCAACATGGGCGGGACCTCGGGGGAGACCTGCTTCGCTACCATGGCATCATCCGCACCAAAAGTAGGGGCGGTATGGACTATTCCGGTTCCATCTTCTGTGGTAACAAAATCACCGGCGATCACGCGGAAAGCGTTTTGGGGATTTTGATACGGGAGGGCATAGGGCAGCAATTGTTCATACCTGGTCTCAAGAAGATCTGATCCCTTGAAGGATCTCAATTTCCTGAATGGTATCTTTTTGTGTTCCGAGCTGTATTCAGCCAGTTCGGAGTCGGATTGCACCTCGAAAAAATTCCCGCTGAATTGCTTGTCCACCAGGTTTTCCGCCAGAACAACCTTGACCGGCTCGTAGGTGTATTGATTAAACGTTTGAATCAACACATATTGAATCTTCTTACCAACGGTAAGCGCCGTGTTGCTCGGCAGTGTCCACGGTGTTGTGGTCCATGCCAGGAAATGGATGTCTCCTTCATTTTGAAGAAAGTCGGGTAAACTCTCGTTAACAGCCTTGAACTGTGCCACAACAGTGGTGTCGGTAATATCCTGGTAAGTCCCGGGCATGTTTAATTCATGGGAGCTAAGGCCGGTTCCTGCCTTTGGTGAATAAGGCTGGATCGTATATCCTTTGTAGAGCAGGCCTTTGTCAAAGATCTGTTTTAACAGCCACCAGACAGTTTCCATGTATTTTGGCCGGTAGGTGACATAAGGATCATCCATATTGATCCAGTAACCCATTTTCTGGGTGAGCTCATTCCAGCTGTCGGTATAACGCATAACAGCCTTTTTACATGCTTCGTTATATTCCTCTATACTGATCTTTTTCCCGATATCTTCCTTGGTGATGCCGAGCTCCTTTTCCACGCCCAGCTCAACCGGCAAGCCGTGGGTATCCCAGCCAGCTTTCCGCTTAACCTGGAATCCTTTCATGGTCTTGTACCTGGTAAAAATATCCTTTATCGCCCTTGATAAAACGTGGTGTACCCCGGGAAGTCCGTTTGCCGAAGGAGGCCCTTCATAAAAAACATAGGACGGTCGCCCATCTTTTGAGCTGACACTTTTCTCAAAAATGTCATTATCCCTCCAATATTCAAGGATTTCCGAAGTGATTTTCGGCAAGTCAAGTCCTTTATATTCAGGAAATTTAAGACTCATGTTCCGGCTGTTTTATCAAGATTGCGAAAATAAGGATTTATACCGAATTCATTTGGCTAAAACCAAAAAAAAACCGGTGCTTACTAGCCCCGGTTTTCGTCCCCTATTATGTAACAATTCTATCAATCGATAAGAAGCTTCTTATTGATTAGGTGGTTGGTGTCTGTTACAACACTTACCATATAGATGCCACTACTTATGTTTGTGATTGGTAAGCCTGACTCCATCTCGCTGGTAGTCACCTCGCCAAATTGATATATCGTCTTTCCTGACAGGTCTATCAGGTTAATTCTTTTACTGTCAGCATTCAGTCCCTTGATATAGATCCTGTCTGTGTTGGTGTTGAAGTAGATCAGGCTCTCGTTTAGCATGACCTCCTCATCACTAAGTGTGTCTTGTGAATCCTGCGACTGGAATACGATCGAGAATCGATCTGTGTATGTTCCGGCCTCGGCCGTGAAGCCATAAGAAGCACCTGTGGTCAGGTCAAAGTAAGTGTCATTGTACTTGTCCCAAAGGTAAACTTCCTGGTTCTCAAGGTTGGTGAACTCGGTTGCTTTTATGCGCAATGGCTTGGTTCCTGTGGTTTTGATCACCAACGGGATCTCCATACCTACTGTGATCTGCGGATAGGCCTGTGCAATCATTTTTTTATCACCAAGCATGGTATACATATCTTCGCTCTTGGCATCGAATAACTCCGCATCATATCCATAATCAAATTCCATGGTGGTGAAATTACTGAATCCGACTACCATCTCCCTTGAGTGACCCGCCACTGTACCATATTCCATATGGATAATTTGTAGATTATCTGTATCCTGCTCTGCATTCTTCGAGTCTGAAGTCCTGAAAAACTCAACCTCACCTACGCTCTCACGCTTAAACACACGTTGAGAGTTGTTGAACTCGATGTCGCCGTCGGCGAACACCTCGGTCATAAAAGACTGGCCTACGCCTATATACTGGGTTGGAGTAAGGGTTCCGTCCTGGTTTCCATTATTTCCTCCCGACATACCCTGGAATTGGTATGCCCTGATCTTGGCCATCTTATTGAGTGTGGCATAACCCCCTTCATACTCATAAAGGTTATGGTTATTACCTCCCCATTGCTGCCAAAGGTAGATCGTTCCACTTATCACTCCGGCGTTATCATCGATGAACTTATGTGCATCTATAGCCGACGGATAAGGATTACCGATAAGGGTAGTGGTCTGGGTAACATCAGGCTGACTCTCGTTAGCAGAATCACCGTCCACATCATCGGCTGTGATCAATATCGTTCCATTGTTAGGTCGTCCTTCAAATAGTAGTTCCAATGAACCTTCTCCATTGGCCATACCCTTGTGGATATAACCCACACCAGGATTGATGCTTGTTGCCGGAGTCAAAGAAGCCCAGTCGTAATAGGTGATCCCGTTCAAAAAAGTATAGGTCCATCGTGTACTTAGCTTCCCAACCTCATCATAAGCGCTGGTAAACTGTACCGGGGTTCCATCACCCTCTTTTAGCATGTTTAAACTAAAGGTGGTGTTATTCGGGTTGTTAACCGCCGCATTGTCATTACCCAGGGTGGTTAAACCTTGTGCACCAACAGGTGACGACATATACGTATATCGGAACATGTTCTGATTGGCGTGCTGGCCTCTTATGACCTTACCATTGGCTGAGGTGACCAGGTCACTGTTGATTCCCTGTATCAGCTGAGAATCACCATCTAAGTCTAACGTGCCGTTTAATTCCAAGTAATAAGTGTTGGTAAGAGCTTTATCAGCGTTAAGGGTCAGACTCGCACTGTCCTCGATAACAGTCCCAAGATGGGTGTGGTTGTTACTGCTTGTTACAGCATGGCCACCGTTGATCCTGACAATACTCCAGTCCTTATTTGTAGCAGCACTCTCGATATCCCATACATCACCATGCAACCATGTGCCCTCGCTTGTCCAATCCCCACTTAACTTGGTCTCATAAGGCATAGGAGCCGTCTGATCCAGCATGGTGGTGATATTGTGAAGTTTGGTCATTCTGTCGTACATAGAGTAATCCTTGGTCCTGGTCCACGAGATTATGTCTGTCATCGGGTAGTAAGCTACCAGGTTATTCCATGAAACTCGGGTGTCACTTGCAATGTCTTTTATATCCTTTGGAACAATGGCTCCGGCCACATTCCCGTTATTGTTCTGTATCTCCTGGTAAACCATTTGCTGGATCTGCTCGTCGGTAAGCACGGTGTCAAATACACGCACCTCATCGATATCACCTGTGAAATAATGCCTATCAGCAACATCTCGTGAAGTTCTTCCAATCTCAAACTTACCAGTACTAAGGGAGTAGGGATCTATAGTTCCTGATAAACTGGT
>JBFKFP010000131.1:0-8006 GCA_041618535.1 Flavobacteriaceae bacterium | reverse complement strand
TGAAGATTGTAGCCAGGGGAAATAAGATTAAAGCCTATGGCGACGAGGAGATGTTGGAAGAATTTGACAGGCGGCTTATGATGTTGCTCAATCATTTCGTCAAGTACAATGTATTGGACGAGAATAGTATTGAACGAATTTTAACCAGTAATAACTCGGAAGAATATGCCACTTCGGATGCCAGTGGCGAGGTCCTGGTGCACGGGGTGTCAGGAAGGCTGATCAAGGCCCAGACCCCAAACCAGAGGAAATTGGTGGAAGAAATACGGAAGAACGATATGGTATTTGCCATTGGTCCTGCTGGGACAGGGAAAACATATACCGGTGTTGCATTAGCCGTACGTGCACTGAAAAATAAGGAGGTTAAACGAATAATTCTCACCAGGCCAGCCGTTGAAGCGGGGGAGAACCTTGGTTTTCTTCCCGGGGATCTCAAGGAGAAACTCGATCCCTATATGCAGCCGCTTTATGATGCGCTTCGCGATATGATACCACATGAAAAACTTATGAATCACATCGACAAAGGTGTAATCCAGATCGCTCCGCTGGCATTTATGAGGGGCCGGACACTAGATAACGCTTTTGTGATACTTGATGAAGGCCAAAATACCACCCACGCCCAGATGAAGATGTTTCTAACCCGCATGGGTAAAAATGCCAAATTTCTGCTTACCGGTGACCCCGGACAGATAGATCTTCCCAGAAGAACAATCTCCGGGCTTAAAGAGGCCTTGTTGATCTTAAAGGATATTAAAGGTGTTGGAATCGTGCACCTTGACGATACCGATGTCATCAGGCACAAACTGGTCAAGAAAATTATATCGGCATATAAGAATATCGAGAACAGGAATTGATGATGCAAACCATTACCACCACCAATTTTCATTTTCCGAATCAGATTAAAGTATATAAGGGTAAAGTCCGTGAGGTCTATTACCTTGAAAACGACCTTCTGGTCATGATCGCGACCGATAGATTAAGCGCCTTTGATGTGGTTATGCCAAAAGGAATTCCATATAAGGGGCAGATTCTTAATCAGATCGCAACAAAAATGATGAAGGCCACTGAAGACCTTGTCCCTAACTGGCTGATAGCGACACCTGATCCCAACGTTGCGGTTGGCCATCTGTGCTATCCGTTTAAGGTAGAGATGGTGATTCGCGGATATCTGTCGGGCCATGCGGCTCGTGAATATAAGGCCGGAAAGCGTTCCATTTGCGGTGTACCTATGCCGGACGGTATGAAAGAAAATGACGCTTTCCCGGAGCCTGTGATAACCCCGGCCACCAAGGCAGAGAAAGGGGATCATGATGAAGACATCTCCAGGGAAGATATTCTGGTTAGGGGAATTGTTTCTGAAGAGGATTACAGTATATTGGAAGATTATACCAGGAAGCTCTTTAAGAGGGGAACTGAACTAGCGGCAAAAAGAGGGTTGATCCTGGTTGATACAAAGTATGAATTCGGGAAGACCAGGGACGGTAGGATAGTTCTGATCGATGAAATTCACACCCCGGATTCTTCAAGGTATTTTTATGCTGACGGATATGAGGAACGGCAGAAAAATGGTGAAGCCCAAAAACAGCTTAGCAAGGAATTTGTTCGTCAATGGCTGATCAGCAATGGCTTCCAGGGTCTAGCTGGCCAGACCGTTCCCCATATGAGTGACGATTACATTAAAACCGTGAGCGACCGGTACATTGAATTATATGAGAATATTACCGGAGACATATTCAACAGGGCCGATTTAACCAATATTCAGGAGAGGATTGAGGCCAATGTGCTTAACTTTTTAGCCAAATTTCAGATCACCTAAATGGAAAAACTGGACCAGTTTATTGCCGATTTTGCCTCGGCAGTCTGGGGATTGCCTTTACTCTTATTGCTTATAGGCGGTGGCCTTTACCTGCTGATACGTTCCGGTTTTCTGCCATTCCAGTTTATCGGGCACGCCATCCAGGTGCTTAGAGGGAAATATGACGACCCTGATGATCCCGGTCAGATTAGTCATTTCCAGGCTTTGTCTACAGCTCTCTCTTCAACAATCGGTATGGGAAATATCGCCGGAGTGGCCGTGGCCATAACAATTGGTGGCCCAGGTGCGGTCTTCTGGATGTGGGTCAGTGCGGTTATCGGTATGTCCACAAAGTTCTTTACATCCACCCTGGCGATAATGTACAGGGGACATGACAGCGAAGGCGAATTGCAGGGTGGCCCGATGTACTTTATCCAGGAAGGACTGGGTAGATCATGGAAACCACTGGCCGTTTTCTTCAGTTTATGCGGACTAATTGGTGCGCTGCCGGTGTTTAACGTCAATCAACTTACCCAGGCGGTAAACGATATCATGTTACGGCCCAACGGAGTAGAAGTGGATTTCACGTCAAACCTTATAATAGGGGTTGTACTTGTTGTAATTACGGGCATCGTAATTCTCGGTGGAATCTCCAGGATAAGCAAAACAGCGGCCAGGCTTGTACCGGCAATGGTCTTGCTTTACTTTTTTAGTGTACTGGTCATTCTCTATTTGAATGCAGAGGAGGTCCCGTATTATTTCAGTTTGATTTTTACCGATGCCTTTAATGCTGAGAACTATTCCGGAGAGCCGTTTTTAGGAGGGGTTTTAGGCGCACTTATATTGTTGGGCGTAAGGCGAGGTGCCTTTTCAAATGAGGCAGGGATAGGGACGGCACCGCTGGCCCATGGTGCCGCCAAAACCGATGAACCCGTGAGAGAAGGCCTAGTTGCAATGCTTGGCCCGGCCATTGACACCTTGATAGTCTGTACATTAACCGCCATGACCATCCTTGTAACCGGGGTCTGGGAAACAACCAGTGATAACGGTGTAAGTTTAACCGCTTCTGCCTTTGAGGCATCTATGCCGGGAGTGGGAAATTACCTGCTATTGGTTTGTATCGCTGTTTTTAGCATCTCGTCATTATTCTCATATTCATATTACGGGTCGAAATGCTTATCTTACATCATAGGTGCCAAATATAAATTTCTTTATAACTATTTTTATATCGCCAGTATAATTGTAGGAGCAACTACCTCCCTCAGTATGATGATAAACCTCATTGATGGTTTCTTCGCATTGATGGCCATTCCGACAATGACAGCTACTATAATTATGGCCCCGAGAGTCATTGAGGAACTAAAAGCCTACCGGGAACGAATGCGGTCTGATAAACTTTAATTCACTGACTTTTATCATTGAATGAGTTTGCAAAAGGTTCGTAATTTGTTCTTCGATTTGGCGAGACCATGACCATGCTTTATTGAAGGTTATCAGACCGCCTGAAATATAAAAACAGAATCAACTTTATCAAAAAATTCGACAATGAGTAATTATCACATTAAAAGTCTTGAGGAATATTTTCAGGTCTATCGCAAATCTGTTAACGATCCGGAATTGTTCTGGGAAGAAATAGCAGAAGAGCATTTTTTATGGCGCAAACACTGGGATAACGTATTTAGCTGGGATTTCAGTATTCCTGAAGTGAAATGGTTTGAAGGGGCCAAATTGAATATCACGGAAAATTGTCTCGACAGGCATTTACATATTCGCGGTGAAAAGACGGCTATCATTTTTGAGCCGAACAATCCTGAGGAAGAAACTGAATATATCACGTACAACCAGTTGCATAAACGTGTATGCACATTTGCAAATGTTTTGAAGGATGAAGGTGTTAAGAAAGGAGATCGGGTATGCCTTTACCTGCCTATGATTCCGGAACTGGCCATAGCGGTCCTTGCCTGCGCCCGTATAGGAGCCATTCATTCGGTGGTATTTGCCGGATTCTCAGCGGCAGCGCTGGCAACAAGGATCAATGACTGCAACGCCCGGATGGTAATCACCTCCGATGGATCCTACAGGGGAAAGAAGATCACCGATCTTAAAGGAATAGTAGATGAGGCACTGAAAGAATGCCCAAATGTGGAAACTGTTCTGGTAGCCAAACGCACCAATTCCGAAGTAAAAATGAAGAAAAAAAGGGATAAATGGCTGGATACACTCCTGATTAATGCCTATGCGGATTGTTCTCCTGAAATTATGGATGCTGAGGATCCATTATTTATTCTTTACACCTCCGGGTCAACGGGAAAACCCAAGGGAATGATGCATACCAGCGGGGGATACATGGTCTATGCAGGCTACTCTTTCAAGAATGTTTTCAACTACACTGAAAATGATGTGTACTGGTGTACGGCTGACATTGGCTGGATCACGGGACATACCTACATTGTATACGGACCACTGTTAAACGGAGCAACTACCATAATGTTTGAAGGCGTTCCCAGTTATCCTGACTTTGGCCGGTTCTGGCAGATCATCGAGAAGCATAAGGTGAACCAATTCTATACTGCCCCAACAGCTATCAGGGCATTGGCCAAGGAAGATCTGGAATATACAGCTAAATATGACCTTTCATCCCTGAAAGTTCTGGGATCTGTTGGTGAACCGATCAATGAAGAGGCCTGGCACTGGTACAATGATAACATTGGTAAGAAAAAGTCACCGATTGTTGATACCTGGTGGCAAACCGAGACAGGGGGAATTCTAATTTCTCCAATTCCATATGTTACGCCAACAACACCTACTTTCGCAACACTCCCTCTGCCGGGTATTCAACCGGCTTTAATGGATAGTGAAGGCAAGGAGGTAAAAGGGAACCAGGTTGAAGGAAACTTATGTGTGAAATTCCCGTGGCCGGCAATTGCAAGGACGATCTGGGGAAATCACGATCGTTATCGTGACACTTATTTTTCAGCCTATCCTGGAATGTATTTTACCGGTGACGGGGCTATGCGGGATGAAGTGGGATATTACAGGATTACCGGTAGGGTAGATGATGTTATCATCGTGTCTGGTCACAACCTCGGAACAGCTCCAATAGAGGACGCAATCAACGAACATATGGAGGTGGCAGAATCTGCCATTGTAGGGGCACCTCATGATATAAAAGGGAACTCTCTTTACGGATTTATCACCCTGAAAGCATCTGCCAATGGCCGTGATAAGGATGAATTAAGAATGGAGATTAACCGACTGATATCAGACCGTATCGGACCTATCGCCAAACTTGATAAAATTCAATTTACCCAGGGCTTGCCCAAAACCCGGTCAGGAAAGATCATGAGGAGAATCCTCAGGAAGGTAGCGAGTAAGGATACATCCAATTTAGGCGATACCAGTACTTTGCTCAATCCCGAAGTGGTTCAGAATATAATTAACGAAGCGCTCTGATTTTAATGAAATAGAAACTTCTGAGTAATTTGTAAAAAGGGGATACTTGAATTGACCATGGTTGTTTGGGTATCCCCTTGATATTTTGTGTCCCTGGCATCTCCTGTTCGCCTTTAATTTTATTAACTCTTATCTTTACCCAATCAAAGCTAAAAAATGAAGGCAGCCACTATATCCGAACTCAAAAAGGAGCTTCAGTACAGATCTCAGCAGGAACTAATGGACTATTGCCTGGCAATGGCCAGGTTTAAGCTTGAAAGTAAGGAATTACTAACCTATCTGGTTTTTGAATCAGAGAATGAAGATCGATATGTTGCCGGGGTGAAGGATTATATTTCAAATGAATTTAAAGCTTTAGACGCCAATAATTATTACTACATCAAAAAGTCGGTCCGAAAAATACTTCGCCAGTCCAAACGGTATATCCGGTATTCAAAGAAAAAGGAGACCGAGGCACTGATACTCATGCATTTCTGTAAGCATATGCTCATGATCGATCCGCATATCAGGCACAACAGAGTATTGAGCAATATGTACAATAAGCAGCTGGAACTTGCCGGAAAGGCAATTAGCTCATTACACAAAGACCTGCAATATGACCTGTTTCAGGATTTAGAGGAGCTGGCTACACTTTCTTCGGAGCAACGTTAAAGGAATGCCAAATATAAAAGAGCTCGATTCCAATTCATTATTTTTACTTCTAAATCACCATTAATGATCAAAATTTTATCCGCCTGTTTACTCCTCATTTTAATGAACGCTGAATCAATGGCGCAAGACCTCACGTTCGAGGAATACAATCCCAAATCAACATTGGTTGTTCCCGGGAAACCCATACTGAAGGCCAAATTTCCCTTTATCGATGTCCATGGGCATCAATACAGGATGCCGGAGCAGGATTTGGCTCCTGTAGTGGCAGCCATGGACACTCTGAACATGTCTGTCATGGTAAATTTAAGCGGACGGAGCGGGGCAGACCTGGTAAAATCCCTTCAAAATGTTGAAACCAATTTTCCGGGAAGATTTGTATTGTTTTGTAATATTAATTTTGAAGGTGCAGGTGCAGAGGGGTGGATCGAGGAAAAGGTCAGGCAATTGCGTGAGGACGTTAAACAAGGCGCTGTCGGATTAAAAGTATACAAGAGCCTGGGCTTGAGAAATAATGACTTTGAAGGGAAGCGACTCGCGATTGACGATCAGAGGCTCGACCCAATTTGGGCAACTTGCGGGGAACTGGGAATTCCGGTTCTGATCCATTCTGCAGACCCTAAGCCATTCTGGGATCCCTTTGACGGAGATAACGAAAGATGGCTGGAGTTAAAAACAAGACCAAGACGAAAGCGAGGTCCTGACAATCCTGCTCCATGGGAACAGATCATTGAGGAGCAGCACAATGTATTCAGAAAGCATAAGAACACAACCTTTATCAATGCCCATATGGGATGGTTTGCCAACGACCTCGGTAAACTGGGTCAGCTTATGGATGAGATTCCGAATATGTATGTTGGTATAGGGGCTATAATAGCCGAACTGGGCCGGCAACCGCGTTTTGCCCGTAAGTTCTTTGTCAAATACCAGGACAGGATACTATTTGGAAAAGATAGTTGGCAACCGGGGGAATTCCCAACTTATTTCAGGGTCCTGGAAAGCGATGACGAGTATTTTCCTTATCATAAAAAATATCATGCTTTCTGGGCGATGTACGGCATGGACCTTCCCGATGAAATTTTGAAAAAAGTTTATTACAAGAACGCCTTAAAAATTGTGCCAGGTCTGGATAAAACGCGTTTTCCGGATTAATGAATAAATCCTGGTTTCAGGAGACAATCGTTTTCTACAGCGGAATATTACCGTGCTTGCGTTTAGGCTGTTCGATACGCTTGCCCTGAAGCATACTGAATGCCCTGATCACTTTTCTCCGGGTTTGTTCTGGTAGAATAACCTCATCTATAAAACCGCGTTCTGTTGCACTGTAAGGATTTGCAAATAACTCGGCATACTGTGCTTCTTTCTCCTTCCATTTGGCTTCCGGATCTTCAGCCTGCTGAATGTCTTTTTTAAAGATGATCTCGGCCGCTCCCCTGGCTCCCATAACAGCGATCTCGGCTGATGGCCAGGCGAAATTAATATCAGCACCAATATGTTTAGAATTCATCACATCGTATGCACCTCCATAAGCCTTCCTGGTTATAACCGTGACTCTCGGTACCGTTGCTTCGCAGAACGCATAGAGCAATTTTGCACCATTGGTGATTATGCCATTCCATTCCTGGTCGGTGCCGGGCAAGAATCCGGGGACGTCCTCGAGGACCAGCAGAGGGATGTTAAAGCAATCGCAAAAACGGACAAAACGCGCTCCCTTCTTCGAGCTGTTCACGTCTAGTACCCCTGCCAGGTGCATGGGTTGGTTGGCTACCACACCAACTACCTTACCAGCAATACGGGCAAATCCGACAATTATATTTGGAGCGAAATCCTGGTGTATTTCAAAGAAGGAGCCTCTGTCAATTACCCCATTAATCACATCATGCATATCATATGGGGTATTGGGATTGCCAGGCATGACCGACTTCAGCTCTGTCCTCAGCTCTTCACCCAATCCATACTCACGGGAGGGCGGGTATTCCTCGTTATTTTGAGGCAGGAAGGAAAGAAGTGTTTTAATATCTTCAAGACAGGAGATGTCATTCGCAGAAACCCGGTGTGCCACTCCCGACTTGGAAGCATGGGTTTGAGCACCCCCCAACTCCTCGCTGCT
>JBFKFP010000130.1:0-8040 GCA_041618535.1 Flavobacteriaceae bacterium | reverse complement strand
TTATTAGCCCTGACAGACCTGAGCAGTTGTTCCTCCAGGTATTCAGGAGTAAATGACATGGGGATTTCCATCCTGAGGATACGCATAGTGGCCATAAGTCGAAAATAATGGTCTTCCCAGAACAGGATCTTGCCATGATCGTATCTGAGGGTTTCGAAAGCTGCATCCCCATAATGCAGACCACGGTTTTCGGTTGAAATTTCAGCTTCGCTCTCCAATAGAAGATTGCCGTTGATATTGATCATAAAAAAACCCGATTGAATCGGGGCAAAGATACGGCAATTAAAGAAGACATGAATCAGGTTGAACCCAGGACCTGTTTAAGGTCAGAGATCTGGTTCTCCCAGAGCATTTTAGCCTCTTCTATTTCGTCTTCCTCAGCAAAATCGGTTACCATCAGGGAGACATCTTTTGTGATCTCGTCAACCTGGATACGCAATTCGAAATAAATGGAATTGTCCTGCTCATCACCGTTATTCATCCATTTGAATTTTATCCGCTCTCCGGATTTCTTGGTTAACAGTTTGGCCTTCTCTTCGGAATCATCCCAAATAAATGTGAAAAGCTCGCCTCTTGAATTCACATTATCTGCAAACCATTCAGACAGGCCTGATGGTGTTGAAAGATATTGAAACAATAATTGAGGGGAAGCGTGTATGGGAAACTCCAGCTCAAACTTTACTTTGTTATCCATAGGTGGTTGAAAAAATTCTGAAGTAATATATACATTAATTGTATACTTTTAAAATAAATTAAAAATATTTTCGGAAGATCAAGTTTGACTGGAATCATATAGTTATTATATTTGCAGCCCTATAAAGCGGCGAGGTAGCTCAGGTGGTTAGAGCGTCGGATTCATAACCCGGAGGTCACGAGTTCAAGTCTCGTCCTCGCTACATTAAAAAGTAAACCTGTTACGTAAGTACCAGGTTTTTTTATGCGCACGATTTCAAGCTTTCCCGTAGAATTATAATGACGAATAAAACCTGATCGATTAATGAGAATACACAGGTTTAATTGTTTATGAAAATTCTGCCCTTTTAGAATTACCTCAGGAAAATCTTTACCGCTCCTTTAATTGGGTTGCCACGGTTTATCCAACTTAAAAATTCAGTGATAATCAATGGTAATTCCGGGATAACACCCTTTATACCCGAATTAATTCAAGGCAAAATTCATTTTGGTCTTAAGAACAAATCATTCTGTGCTAACCCGAATATTATCGGTCTTGGGATTTTTTCTTACTAAACTCTCTTAATGGTAGGAAAAAACTACTATATGTTAATAAAAGGTGTATTTCATCGATTTTTTTTGCTCTTTAAAGATGTTTTTGTGTGAAAAATACTATATTGGCCGCGGTTTAATACCGATATTTTAATTAAAAGCCCAAATCTAATGAACCGAACACTACTCGCGTTACTTGTTCTTATTGTGTCTATATCTGCCGGTTACAGCCAGGTATCGCAATATGAAAAAGCCATACAATCCCTTGATGAAAATGGTGAGGTGAATTTCACCTTTCAGGCACAATCTCAAGCCCAGTTCAAGGAAATAATCAAGTTCTTATCGATTAGCCATAAGCATGTAGATAAGAAAAAGTTACAAGTTGAAGCTTATGCCAATCCCCTAACCTTCAGCCAGTTCCTTCAATATGGACTGGATTACGAGGTTATTGAATCCAAACCTGAATTCGATCCGCACATGTCGGCATCTACCAAGAGCACCCAGGCCTGGGATACCACATGGGATGCCTATCCAACCTATACGGAGTATGTAGCTAAAATGAACTACTTCGCCAGCACCTATCCTTCTATTTGTTCATTACAAACCATAGGAACCACGGTGAATGGCCGTTCCTTATTCGTTCTTAAAATTTCAGACAATGTGTCCTCGGACGAAGCAGAACCCGAGTTTTTCTACAGCTCTACCATGCATGGGGACGAATTGGCGGGTTTTCCCCTTATGATCCGGTTAATCGATTATCTGCTGACCAATTATGGAAGCGATACCGAGGTTGATAACCTGGTAAATAACCTTGAGATCTTTATATGTCCGAATGCTAATCCGGACGGCTCATATGACGGCGGAAATTCAAATATTATTTCAAATCCTAAAAGGGCTAATGCCAATAACCAGGATTTGAACAGGAATTATCCTGACAATCAGAATATTGGCCGGATAAATGGAAACGGCGGAAATACAAGTCGACTTCATTTCGACAGCACTAACAACCATTATGAGCCCGAGACCGAGGCTTTTATGAAATTTGAAGCTTCGCGTAATATTGTTCTCGGAGCTAATTTCCATGGTGGAGTAGAGTTGGTAAACTACCCTTATGACAATACTTATAATCAACATGTTGATCATGATTATTTTGAATATATCTCGGTTGAATATGTCGATAATGTGCATAACAGCCCGGGTGTTGATCCTACCTACATGACCGTAGATTATGACTCTGGAACCAATCCCAGCCCTGGAGTGACCAATGGAGCTCAGTGGTATGTTGTTTATGGAGGCAGGCAGGACTATATGAATTTCTACAGGCATTCAAAGGAGCTGACAATTGAGTTGTCGGATGTGAAATTTCTTCCCGGCAGTGAATTGCCGAATCACTGGGAATGGAATAAACAAGCTTTTCTCGACCTGATGAAGCAGGCTAATTATGCTCTTCAGGGAACGGTTACTGACGAATCGGGGAATGCAGTGGAAGCAAAGGTATATATCAGCGGCCATGATGACATGACCCTGAATACCTGGGTAAGCTCTGATCCTGAATTGGGCGATTACTACAGATTGCTCGAGGCCGGAAATTATAACGTCACCTACGAGGCCCCCGGTTATGTCTCACAGACTATCCCTGTTACTGTGACCAACAACGCCCAGGCCGTTCAAAATGTAACTATGGTGTCAACAACGGCTAATCCGTCTGCCACAGATACTACAATCTGCGAAAATAATTCAGCAAACCTGAGTGCTTCCGGCACAGGAACCCTGAATTGGTATGCGAATGTGGACGACGATACACCAATATTTACGGGAACAAACTACACTACACCGAATTTGACCTCGACTACTTCCTACTTTGTGGAGCAGGTAATATCAAGGCCAAATGTTGGTGAGACCGGAAATACAACCAACGGAGGTTTCTTTGCGGGAGGAGAGACGGATCGCTATTTGATCTTTGACAATTCTTCGCCGGCACTTTTAAAGTCGGTTGAGATCAATGCCCAGCAGGCAGGAGAAATCGAGATCCAACTCCAGGACAGTTCAGGAAACATGATCGACTCAAGAGTTATCATCGTTGAAGCAGCAGGAATTCAGGAAATCGACCTCGATTTTATCGTTCCTGTCGGAACTGATCTGCGATTGGCGAGTGCCGAAATGTCTACCGGATTCAATTTATGGAGAAACAATACAGCGGCCGGAACAAACTACCCTTACAGCAACGGAACAATCACGATAAAGAATTCTAACCTTGATACAAATTATTATTATTTCTTCTATGACTGGAAGATCTCTCCAATAAAGAGTGCCAGGGAAGAAGTTATAGTGACTGTAGACCCACTGCCGGTTGCCAATTTCTCTCATGTGGTAAATCCTGCTAACAATGGTGAGGTAACATTCACAAATACCTCGACCGATGCTGATACCTACAGTTGGGATTTCGGTGACGGACTTGGAACCTCAACCGATGCCGATCCTGCATACACCTATGCCGCTTCAGGAACCTATGATGTGGTGCTCACCAGCACAGACCCACTGTGTGGCAGTGACCAGATCACAATCCAGGTGACTGTAACGGTAGAGACCCTCGGTTTGGAAGATAATTCGATAACGGACCTTAAAATTTATCCTAATCCGTTTACAACGCTAATAGAAATCGATCTTCCTCCAGGATTTGAAGCCTCTGAGATGAGCGCTTCCCTGTATGATATCAGAGGTCGTAATATGGAAATCCAATTTTCAACAGATCAGAATAAAATAATAATAAACAATCTTGACCTTCTTTCAACCGGAACCTACCTGTTGGAGATGACAGATTCGGAGACGGGTCAGAGTATGGTCAGGAGATTAATAAAACAATAATCATTTATCAGTAAAATAATCCGTGCCGGATGTGGAATATAACTCAAAAGTTATACACCCCGTTTAGCCCTTTATCAAGGTAAAGTTTGTCCCTAACCAGGCTTAACCACTCATGAAACACTTTAACACACTAACTTGCTTAGGCATGTTACTTATTATTACCACGATAAGTTACGGCCAAGGAACCCTGACTGTCACTGGAAACGGAAACACTATAACAAGTGGCGATGTAACTCCGACAACCACCGATGGTACAGATTTCGGTTCCGTACTCATTGGAAATAACAATTCGAATACATTCGTGCTTGACAATACGGCCAGTGGCGGTAGTCCCGCCAATGCCTGTAATGGGATAACGGTCACGATTACCGGTTCTACAGATTTTACACCATCCACGGCTTCACTTGGCAATTTAAAAGGGAATGATGCCCCTATCAATCATATCATAACTTTTACGCCGAGTGGCCCAGGATTAATTACAGCAACCGTAACCATTACATTCACCAATGGAACGAATTCTCCCTATTCCTTTTTTATACAAGGCACCGGAATAACTCCGGTGCCCGAAATAGATATAACAGGAAACGGCAGTTCAATTGCTGATGGAGATACGACACCATCGGTAGCAGATGATACCGATTTTGGCATAACAGCCATAGGGTTCCCAGTTGCTCATACCTTTACCATCAACAATAGCGGGTCTGCAGACCTGACCCTAGGTGCCACTTCGATAACCGGCGCGAACGCGGCAGATTTTTCATTAACTGCAGCCCCGGGCTCACCGGTTTCATCATCGGGAGGCAGCACGACATTCGTTATCACTTTCAATCCGAGTGCAACGGGATTGAGAACAGCAACCTTCTCCATCGTCAATGACGACAGTGATGAGAATCCCTATAATTTCAATATTCAGGGAACAGCTACCACTCCGGCTCCTGAAATGGATGTGATGGGGAACGGTAATTCCATTGCAGATGGCGACACCACGCCGATAACAACTGACGATACTGATTTTGGAAGCGTTGATATTACAGCAGGAACCCAGGTCAACACGTTTACTATAACCAATACGGGAACTGCAGCATTAAACCTTACAGGAGCATCGCCCTATGTGGTGATCTCCGGAGCTCATGCGGCCGACTTTAGCCTGACTGCTATTCCCTCGAATTCGGTTTCCTTGGGCGGGGGGACAACAACTTTCGACATCACCTTCAATCCGAGTGCCCTTGGCTTGAGGACTGCGACCATCTCTATAGCCAACGACGATTCTGATGAGAACCCTTATAATTTTGATATCCAGGGTACCGGGGTTGACAGTTGCGGAGGATATGTGAACAGTTTTCCATATTCGGAAGACTTTGAAACAGGCACCGGCCTCTGGACGCAGGATACTGGCGATAATTTTGACTGGACCCGGCAAACGGGTGGTACCCCTTCTGCAAGTACAGGACCAACAGTAGCGGACAGTGGCTCATATTATATGTATACCGAAGCCGATGGCAATTTAAGCAGCACAGCCAATTTTATCTCACCATGCTTTGTGCTTTCAGGTACTACTAACCCCAGAATGACCGTATTTATACATATGTATGGTAGCCATATGGGTACCATAAATATCGATTTGAGTACCGACAGCGGATTAACCTACCCTACTAATCTATACACGGCCAGCGCTCAGGTCCAGGGCAATCCCAATTCCGGATGGATCCCGATAAGCATTGATTTAAGCAGTTATATCGGGTCTACTATTAAAATCCGAATTCAAGGTATAACCGGAGCCTCTGGATCACGGAGCGACATGGCTATAGACAACTTTACACTTACCGATAGAAGTGAGCCAACAGAAGGGCCTGGCGGAGTCACTGCCGATTTGGCGCAATGGCTAAAAGCCACCGATGGCCTCTCTCTCACAGACGGACAAAGCCTGTCAAGCTGGAGCGATCAGGGACGAGGTTCTGACGCACGTGTTCTGTACCCGGGACAGGAGCCGACATACAGGGACAATGCTGCACAGAATATAAACTTCAATCCGGTAATAGAATTCAATAATTCATACAACACTTATACTGTTGACAGCGATTATTCATACGATGATACATCCCGCGAATTCATAACGGGAGATTACGGATTCTACACGGAAGAGATCTTTATCGTTCTTATCCCGGACGAAACTCCTATAAATAACAATTTCGGATTCATGGATGTGTATTGCTCAGACGCCAATGTCGTGACTAATGCGACCGATGCAACCGGCATCGGATTTGGGGATTATACCGGGCGTGTAAGTCAGGAGATCATCTGTTACGCTCACGATACTTATAACGCGGGTGAAAATCCTTCTGATGGATATGCAGTTGCGGAAATCGGGACAGGCTCAAGCTACGATAATGCAGGAATCATAAATGCCAGGAACAACCCAGCCAATACACAGCAGGAACTCTTCTACAATGCAAATGACATTGAGACCACCCAGAACGACCTGGCAGAGTATATGAATACAAATGACAGCAGATGGTGGCTTGGCAGAAGCGAAGGCTGGGAGGCTTCATTAAATGCTCGCGTGGCAGAGGTGATAACCTACAAATCACGCCTTACTGACACCGATTTATCCCAGGCAAGAAACCGGGTGCAATCTTATCTTGCTGTTAAATATGGCATCACCCTGGGCGTAAACGGGACCTCTCAGGATTATGTGGATTCCAGCGGAAACGTGATATGGGATCAATCAGTGAACGCAGGATTCAACTATGACATAGCCGGTATAGGCCGGGATGATGCGTCGGGACTGCTTCAAAAACAATCGAGCAGCATAAACAACGCTACAGACGGTACGGGCCCTATAGAAGGCGTTCTTACCATTGGACTTACGGATATTTATAACACAAACAAGGAAAATATTTCTTCTAACAGCAACACTTTTATGGACAGGGAGTTCCTGATGTGGGGAAATAACGGGGTGAGCCTGGACGGCGCGGCAATGACGGTAAATGTGGATATGAGTACCGGTGTTGGAGATGCAGGTCTGGTGACAGAAGTAACCTTTGAAGCAATACCAAGAATCTGGAAGGTAGTTGAGAATGGTGGGGATATCGGGACTGTTGAGGTTTCAATTCCTTCTAATGCTGTGCGAACCGCAACACCCCCTGATGGCCGTTACCTCATGTTTATTTCAGCAACAGGGATCTTTGACCCGACCGCTGATTACAGGGTGATGAACGAAAGCGGAGGCACCCTGAGTACAAAATATGACTTCGACGGAACCGAATATATCACCTTTGGATGGGCTCCTGAACGAGTATTCGAAAGGTCTATATTCTTCGATCCCGCGAACCTGGATTATATCGATATGGAAGACAACCTGGATGTCAATCCGAGTGAGTTCACCCTTTCGGCCTGGATTAACCGTGGTTCGGGTTCAGCAAATTCATCCATTCTTTCCAAACGAGATGCAGGATTTAGTGAAGGATATGACATGCGTATCGACGGAACCGGGAAATTGAATGTGAGATGGCGAAATTCGGCTGGTCCAATTCAAACTGTCACTTCTTCTGTTGTTATTCCAACCGATGAATGGCATCATGTAGCTGTAACTTTTGACGGTACAACCGCAATACTATATATCGATGGTGTAGCAGATAACTCGGCGAATACTGTGGCTCCTGTTGCCACTGATCAATCTTTCTTTGTTGGAGCTGCCGGTAAAACAGGTACAACCGATTACTTCCATGGTAACATCGATGAGGTACGTGTATGGAATGCATCCTTAACACCCAACCAGCTGCGCTACATCATGAATCAGGAACTTGCCGAAAATGCCGCTTTTGTGAATGGAAAATATTTCGATGACCTAGCTATAAGTCCTACCAGAAATGACACATCTACCCTGCCATGGTCTGATCTTGCCGGATATTACCCAATGTCTACTTATACTTACACCAATACGAAGGATGA
>JBFKFP010000129.1:0-8287 GCA_041618535.1 Flavobacteriaceae bacterium | reverse complement strand
GAATGTATTCTGTTTATGAACAAACAATTGAGAATTATCGCCAGGATGAGAATAGATGTTGGTTGTTGAAATTTCATCATTGATCACTTTTATTTAAGGTTCGTATGAATGTGACCAGTTGCCATCGCTGGTCTTTAGAGAATACCTCCAGGTATGTTGGCATCAGATCACGGCCTTTGGAGATCTTCCAGAACAGGGCTCCGTCACTTTGGCTCTGAACCTTAGGGCTTGTATGGTCTGCTGGTTTTGTTTCCAGGGTTTTTCCTGTCGGGCCATCCCCCTTGCCACTGCGCCCATGACAAACCGCACAAACCTGGTAATAGATTCTTTTGCCTTTTTCAACCGCCTTTTGATCGCCGGCAAACGGGTTTACCAGTTTGTCTGCTGCCTCGGGCGCTTTCCATTCAGAACTTTGGGCCATGGTCCGCTCTGCCTGGAGAACAAGCAGAAGGAGGACCAGGATCTGAATCGTGATAATCAATTTCTTTTTCATGTTGTTTTGTTTATTGTTTGATGAATCGCTCGGTTTGTTCCATTTTGCCGCTGGTCAGCTTAACGAGATATACCCCTCGTTCCCATTCAATCACGGGAATTTCAAATTCAAAAGCCTTCCGGATCCTTGTTTCGAGGATCAGCCTTCCGGCAGGATCATAGATTTTTATGACTGCCTCCTGATTCTGAACCTGGTCTGCCAGGTCAATCCTGAGCTTGTCATTCAAAATGTTGGGCACTATGCTGAACATTGACCCAAGGCTAAATTCATCGGTGCTCAGGGTATTGGTGGCTTCAATGTTGTCTATCTCAAGGGTTGCCGCTATAGGCTCGCCTTGCCATGCAGGCGACGTATTGCTCAGAATACGCATATCGGTGACGTCTGCTAGGGTCAAAGGCACACTGGTTCCGCCGGCTACGGTTGTAAAATCAGCTACATCAATAGGAATCACGTATTGCTGCCAGCTGCCACCGGCAGGGATAAGCACCGAATTAATAGTACAGATTCGGTCGCCGCCACCGTCGAAGGCTATCCTTAGATTCAGGTTCTGACCAATGGCACGAGCGTGGAAACGTATCCCGATAATGCCCTGTGCGGTGTAATTGCCATTCCATTGCTGGGTGTTGAACATTACCTGCCGGCTGCCTGGGCCGTTGCCTCCGAGAGAGACATTCCTCAGATAATTGTCATTCGCGCCGGCTGGCCCTCCTGAGGAAATATTGACCGGAGGTACCGAGGAACCACCGTCTGTCCAGTTTTCCGTGGTCCCGTTCTCAAAATCATCAACCTGTCCGGGGCTTACCTGGGCAAATGCCCAAATACTTAAAAGCAAGGCTATTAATGTGGAAAGGGCCGTAGTTTTTTGAGTAGTCGTTTTCATTGTATGTGTGGATTATTAATTAATATTTCGCGTTAAACCGGAGCGGAATTTCGAATGGCCGGGATTAATATTCTGATTTCAAAAGTCCATACCTCAGGAGGGTCAACCTGAATTGACAATTTTCAAGTCTTATTTTGAGGGGGTGATTTTTGTTTTTCGCCGGCTGCTGCTTCAACCCCGTTCTGAAGCTGAAGCAGTTCAGCCAGCTAACCAACCAATTTTTCGGTTACCTGTGGGGAAATCAATTTTTCTTTTTCATGTTTTTTTATGTCCTGGTTTAATTTTTCTCAAACACCAGGTTATCGGTACCTCCGTTCCCTCCGCTGATATCGATAAGTTCTATACGTGTACTGCTATGCTGGACAATATCCCAATCATCGGTAAGTTCGGCAAAATCCGGTGGAGATGAGAAAGCGATGTTAAAGTCGATATCATCGTCCGGACTGTCATCACCGCTGTTGCTGCTGTCGGTCACAGACCAGCTTCCACTCACATTTGTACTGCCATTGCTTGCCATAAGTGAACCATTGGCATTGAAAGTGAATTCATAGCCATTGAAATGATTGGTCTCGTCCTGACCGGAGTCTATATACAGTGTAATGACCCAGGTCCCGGCCTCCACCTCGTTCTCGATCTGAGAGATCTCGGCAGCGTTGTTGTTGTTATTATTTGTGTTTGGGGCGGGGTCATCACCACTTGAACATCCGAGGAATGCCATAAAGCTTAATGCGAGGATCAAATGGGCTGCAAATTTTAATTTCATCTTAGTAATTATTAGGGGTTATATTTAATTATAATTTCTGAAGGGTTAATACATCGGTGCCTCCACCGCCTCCGCTCACATCCTGGAGGACCACCTGTGTGTCTGACACGGAAAGAACATCCCAGTCGTCGTTGAACTCGTCAAACGGGATACCCGTTCCAAAGTCAAGCGCCAGGATATTACCCGAGTTCAATACTGCCCAGGTCCCGTTAATAGGCGTTCCGTTATCGGCAACAACAGTCCCTGCAGGATTGAAATCTAGCTCGTATCCTGTGTAATCTGCGGTCTCATCAAATCCGTCGTCTGTGTAAGAGCCAACTATCCAGGTTCCGTCTGAAAGAACAGCAGACAGGTCATTTCCGCCGCCACCACCACCAAGAGTGCGCTCAAAGGTCAGGAAATCTGTTGACCCGTCACCACCACTTAAGTCTTTCAGCCTGATGATGTCATTGGTTACTTCCAGTACATCCCAGTCTTCTGCCAGGTCGTCCAGAGGTACAGTTAGTCCGAAATTGAGATTTAATTCCAATTCGGTTTCATCTCCTGCGGAAGTAGACCAATAACCATTTGTCGTACCTGCAGAATCTGTTGCCGTTGCGGTTCCGTCAGATGCAAAGTTGAAAACAAAGTCGGCGTAATTCGAAGTTTCTTCTACATCGTCAAAAAAGTAAGTAACATACCAGTCGCCAGTGGTAAGTGCGGCTACAAGCGCAGAGTCATCAATGCTGCCGCCACCGGCGTTAGAACAGTCACTCTCGTACCTCAGCCTGTCATCACCCTTCCTCAGGTCAACCTGGTATTCACCATAGCTCTCTATCTCGTGAAGTAACCAGTCGTCGTTGCACTCCGGAAGATCGGGGATATTTATACTGACCGTGATGTTGTTGCCACTTCCCGAAGCAGACCATGTTCCTGTTGAACTTGTCCCGCTGTAATCCACGGTAAGGCTACCGTCTGATGAGAAGTTGAACAGGTATCCAACGTATGTATCTTCCAGATCGATATTGTTACGCTCAAGCTTGTCAATCATCCAGTCTGAGCAGCCGGTTAGCAGATCGGTCAGCGCATCGGTTGAACAGTAGTTGCAGTCGTCGTCATCAAAATCGTTGTCGTCATCCTCATCACAATCGTCTTCGGCATTTTGAATTATGGCCTGCAATTCACTCAAGGAGGTTATAGACAGATTAGTTCCGTCAAATAGTATTACGTTAATCGGGAAATTAATGGTCACGATCAAACCATCGTCCAGATCATCGATGAAGTCATACATCTGCTCATCATTGGTAATGGTAACAGACTGTATCAATTCATTATTGGTATTAAAGATTGATGCGGTAATAGGATATTGGAAATCTATGCACTCTATATCATCGTCAGGTGCATTCTCCTCGCCGCAGTCATCTGCAAAATCCTCAAGCTCGGCTTCACTGCTCACGGTTATTTGCGTGAAATCGGCCAGGATGATGACGATGGGGAATTGTATGACGATCTCATCGTTATCATCATCAAATTCGTCGATGATGTCCTCAACTGTATCCAGATCGGATTCAGATTCAACCAAGATCTCCTCTCCGTTTACAATTACGGTTACGGGGAATTGAATATTAAAACAGCTTGCACCGTCGAGGATGTTATCGAATGAGCCATCATTGGTCGCAGTTCGTTGCATGAGGGAAGCAACCAATGAATTAGCTGCCAGAGTTTCTTCAGATGGTGCCTGAACAAATTCAACTTCTTCATCCCGGCATGAGGTTAGCACAGTGCTTAAGGTTAATAAGGTTAAGAATAGATAAGTGATTGTTTTTTTCATGTTTATGGAATTAACAGGGAATAAACTATATGTGTTTATCAAGATAACAACTGACATTAATCATTTCCTGAAAAAAATTAAATTTTTTAATTTACATTTAACAATTCATCATCAGCAATTGACCAAAGACCATTCGGATAACATTTGTGCTGAGGCAATTTTCGAACAGGTATATAAAGAGCATTCGAAATCGCTTCATGATTTCCTGTATTATAAATATGGGGGCCGTTATAATCCCGACGACAAGGTGCAGGAAGCCTTTATCAAACTATGGGACAAATGTAAATCGGTCACCTTTGAAAAAGCCCGTTCTTTTCTATTTACAGTTGCCAATAATCTGATGCTAAACGAGGCCAAGCATGAAAAGGTGGTTTTAAATTATCGTTCCCAACCGGTAAGATCGAAGACAGAAGAAAATCCGGAGTACATTTTAAGAAGTAAGGAATACTTTGATCAATATAAGGCAGCATTGGCCAAATTAAGCGAAGAACAGAGGGTGGCATTCCTGATGAATAAAGTTGAAGGTAAAAAGCACCAGGAGATAGCCGAGATCCTCGGAGTGACAAGGAAAGTTGTTGAATACCGGATTTATTCAGCTTTTACCCTGTTGAAAGAGGAGTTGGAGGGATTTAAATTAAAATGATCAGGAATTTTGATTGTTGAGTTGTTATATTGGCAAACAGGAATGTAGATGAAGCAAGATGACTTGTTATATAAATGGTTGAACGGCGGGCTCGATGAGGCCGAGATGCAGGCATTTAAGCAAAGAGAGGATTATGCCAAAAATTTGGAAATTCTTGAATCTGCCAGTGCTTTTAAGGCCGGGTATCATAGCTCAGTCTCCGATTTCAGAACGTTCAAGGAACGCTACAATGCCGGAGAACAGTCTGGTGGCCGCGTGATCAGAATGCCTGTTTGGCTTCGGGCTGCTGCTGTGCTCGTGATAGGATTGGGATTATATTTCACCTTATTCGATTCGGCTAATATTGAAGTCGCTACATCATCCGGTGAAAAAACCCTTGTCATATTGCCCGATAATTCAGAGATTCGCCTCAATGCCTTATCAAATATTGAATATAATGAAGGATCATGGGAAAGCAATCGTTCCCTGAACCTTGATGGTGAAGCCTACTTTAAGGTGTCTAAAGGAAAGACTTTTGACGTGGTGACTTCAGATGGCGTTATTTCGGTACTCGGAACACAGTTCAATGTTAAAATACGTAAGCGTTACTTCGAGGTTAGATGTTATGAAGGAATGGTCAGCGTCTCAAATGATACCCTTGAGGAGAGGCTGCCTGCAGGAAGAACGCTGCGCATCGTAAACAATAAACTATCCCTTGGCGCAACAGAAGATTTAATGCCGACCTGGATCGGGAATTACAGCCGCTTCGATGATGTTCCCCTGGGAGAGGTACTGGAAGAGCTGGGGCGACAGTTTGGTCTTGATCTCAAGCTCGACAAGGTTGATTCCGAAAGGATTTTTACGGGAAGATTCACACATGATGATATTGAAAAAGCGATAATAGAAATAACAACCCCCATGAACCTTACCTATGAATTGAACGGTTCAACTCTTCAGATTCATGGTAATAAAGACCGTTAGAATTTTACTTTTTTTCCTGTTATTATTCCTTTGTCCGGTACAGGAGTCAGGAGCACAACAGGAGGATAGCCCTGTGCCCCTTGTTAAATTGCTGAGACAGCTTCAGAAAGATTACGGGGTAGAATTCAACTATGCATTAGATAATGTACAGGGGATCAGGATATCGCCCCCAAAGAAAGATCTCACAATTGATGAAATCCTTACTGAGCTCACCGAGCTGACAGGATTGGAGTTCGAGCAGATCTCAGACCTGGTCATCCTCGTTAAGAGACCCGATGAACTAATTTTATGCGGATATTTAAAGGACCAGGAGACACAGACGGTGCTTACCTCTGCGACCATCATGGCCGGCTCAAACTCTTCGGTTTCAGACGACAATGGATTCTTCAGGATCAGGGTGATATCTCCTGATGAGAATATTACCGTTCGTCATCTAGGTTACAAGACCATCGCGAAACAGGCTTCCGATTTTAAAATGGATGCCTGTGGAGATATCTTCTTGATGCCTTATTGGGAGGCCCTGGAGGAGGTGGTTATTTCTAACTATATCGTTCCGGGCGTTGATAAATTGAACAGCGGTGATTTTGTATTGAATATCCCCAAGTACAAAATGCTTCCCGGTCTTATAGATGCCGATGTTTTACAGTCTGTTCAGGCTTTTCCTGGAATAATGAGTGTGAACGAAACCGTTTCAAATATCAATATCAGGGGAGGCACTCACGACCAGAACCTCATTCTGTGGGATGGGATCAAGATGTACCAGAGCGGTCATTTCTTTGGTTTGATCTCTATGTATAATCCACGGATCACGGATAAAGTATTGCTTACTAAGAACGGCACGGAGGCAAGCCTGACAGACGGTGTGTCCGGCAGTATCTCGATGCTGACAAGCCGGGATATAAACAACGATTTTAAAGCGGTTGTTGGATTGAATCTTATTGATTTTAATGCATTTGTCGATGTCCCTGTCGGGCGATCCTCATCTTTTCAGCTGGCTGCCAGGAAAGCCATAAGTGACCTTGTTGAGACCCCGACATATGATCGCTTCTTCGACCGGATCGAGCAGGATACAGAAGTTGCAGCTAACCAGGCCAATGTGATCAATTCTGATAAGACTTTCGATTTCTACGATACTTCGTTGAGATGGCTTTCCCGGATAAGTGAAAAAGATGAGCTCAGGTTGAATTTTATAATGGTGGCCAACGAATTGAAGTTTACAGAATCTGCCCAGTTAAACGAGATGACAAGCTCGAGGACCAGCTCACTCGATCAGAATAGTATAGCCGGCGGAATTGCGTATAAGCGGAGATGGAGCGATAAATGGCAGACCGACCTTGAAGTTTTTGAAACCGACTACAAATTGAAGGCGATTAATGTCAACGTTCTCGATTCGCAGCGCTTTCTGCAGGAAAATAAAGTATCCGAAACCAGTGCCAAGCTTTATACCACTCATAATTTGAATCCTGTTATAAATATTAAAGGTGGCTATCATTTTGTTGAAACCGAGGTGACTAACCTTGATGATGTTGACAATCCCTTGTTCAGGCTGTTGATCTCTGAGGTTGTCCGTACCCATGCGGGCTTTGTCCAACTGGACTGGAAAGGGAATGGCGGGGATACTCATCTCCGGGTTGGAGGGCGATATACCTTTATCGATAAGTTCAGAAAATCGCTCGTCGAGCCGCGCCTGACTTTTAGTCAGCGCTTCCTCGACTTTTTCACCTTCGAAATTAAGGGTGAGATGAAGCATCAGAATACCTCACAGGTCATCAATTTTCAAAATGACTTCCTCGGAATAGAAAAAAGACGGTGGCAGTTGTCTGATGAACAGGAAATACCGGTCTTACAGTCGAAACAGCTTTCCACAGGACTGATGTTCGAGCGCGACGGATGGCTGATTGATGCTGTGGGTTATTATAAAGAAATAGACGGTATCACTGCACAAAGCCAGGGATTTCAGAACCAGTATGAATTCACAAAAACCGCTGGCTCATACGAGGTTGCCGGACTTGATCTTTTATTCCGGAAACAATTCCGTGATTTGAGCATCTGGGTCAGTTATTCGCTGATGGACAACAAATACACCTTCGAAACCCTTGAGCCCGATCCCTTCCGAAGTAACTATGATATTAACCATGCGCTAACCGCCGGGTTTTCATGGAAATGGAATGACCTTCAACTGGCGGCCGGGGTAAACTGGCATTCAGGCAAACCCACAACCAGGCCCGTTCAGGATCTGGAGATCGTGGACGAAGACATTAACTTTGGTCCCACTAACCAGGAAGACCTCGATGACTACCTCAGGTTGGATGCATCTGCCATGTACGATCTTAAAATGGGGGCGCATGCAAAGGCAAAAGTGGGCGTCTCGGTGTGGAATATACTGGATAAGGAAAACTCTATCAATAACTTCTACAGGATAGATGGTGAATCTGTCAATGAATCTGTGCAGCGTTCATTGGGGATCACTCCGAATGCGGTCTTCAGGGTTTACTTCTGAATTTTCAGAGGATAATTAACTATTCACGGTATACTACCAGGCTCGCTTTGAAACCTGTCGTGATCAACCATCGGTTGGAGGCTATAACCATGCCGTTTTCGTCAATAACCTTCAGCTGAGCCGTATTGGGCCTGGATAGTCCCTCGTTCAGGGCCAGGAAATGAATTTCGTTGTAGCCATCCTTTAGATCGACGTCGATCGTGTAAAATTCCCCGTAAAGGGTAAGATTGGGATGGAT
>JBFKFP010000128.1:0-8297 GCA_041618535.1 Flavobacteriaceae bacterium | reverse complement strand
GTCGTACCATATTAAAATAGGGTTATTTTCTTTTATGCTTCTGACGCTGGTAGTGCATAATTGTTTTCTGAATACGAGTGCTACCAAACGAGAAGTCGTGCTAACTCCTGTTGAGCCTGCCCCAACCATCACAGTTTCTGATAAAAATGTTTTTAAAGAGAATTCTGAGATCACCCGTAACGTCCTGATCACCCATTGCGGCCGCTGTCACCAGAGTTCCCTTGAAACTCATAAAAAGGCTGCCATCGCTGTTTTTGACCTGGATATGGATGCCGACTGGCATCTGAGCCTGCTTGAACACAACCTTGAAGGTATTGCCAACCGGACCCGGAATAGCGATAAGATTTCAGATGATCAAAAATCGGCCATTGCCATTTTTCTGGAAAATAAGGCCGCACAGTTAAAACATTGATTCATTCAAACAGGAATGTTTCTATGACTATTTCTTTAATTTTTTTGATTACAATAATTGCTTAAAAAAGTGTTATTAAACAGATTTTAAAACTAACTTTAAAACAAATTGACATTCTCAAACCAAAAATGAATAGAGGTAATCATTGTATTATTTAAATTCGACTCATGGAACAATTTGATGCTTACACCTTGATCATTGCGGCCTCTGTGATTGTTATGATTTCCCTCTTCTTCGTGGCTTTCGCCAAACGCACCAATATACCTTCGGTGCTAATGCTGATCGGATTAGGGGTAGGCCTTCAATACCTGCTGAAATATTTTGGTGTTCCCATGCCTAATTTTTTTTCCGTTTTGGAGGTTCTTGGTATTTTGGGATTGATCATGATCGTGCTGGAAGCAGCCCTTGATCTGAAACTGAGATACGATAAAATAGGCACCATCATCAGTTCCTTCGTAATTGCATCCCTTGGACTGGGAGTGTCCTTTCTTGCGGCCGGCCTTATCCTTCATTTTATGATTCCTGAAATGACCTGGGCTCAGGCATTGCTTTATGCCACACCACTTTCCATTTTATCCAGCGCCATTATAATTCCGAGCGTCGAGAACCTGAATGAGAAAAAAAGAGAATTCGAAATTTATGAGAGCACTTTTTCCGATATCATCGGAATCATGCTCTTTTATTTTTTAATCGGTTATTTTGAGAACAAGCAGGCCGAGGCAGCCGGTCTTGAAACCGGCAATCCGCTGGGCAGCTTTTTTATCAATATCATTTTGACATTGATCATCGCCTTCGTGGCTAGCTACATTATCCTGATCGTATTTCAGAAAATAAGGGCAAGGGCTAAACTTTTTGTTTTGATTTCGGTGTTGGTCCTCCTGTACTCCATCGCGAAAAAGTTTCATCTCTCCCCGCTTATCATAATCCTGATCTTTGGGTTGGCGGTAAGCAATTCCACCCTATTTTTCCGCGGGCCTTTTAAGCGGAGGCTCGATCCTGAAAAATTCAATCAGTTGGAACACGGCCTCCACGACCTGACCGCGGAAACAGCCTTCATAGTCCGGACCTTTTTCTTTGTGATTTTTGGAGCCAGTATCTTGATCTCAAGTCTTTTTAGCCTTGAAGTTTTAAAGGTCAGCCTGGCATTAATAGCTTCCATTTTTATCATTCGTTACGCACTGCTTCGGATCTTCATCGGTAAAGATATTTCACCGCAGGTCTGGATCGCGCCAAGGGGATTGATCACCGTTCTTTTGTTCTATGCGATTCCGGTCTCGTTTAAAACCGATCTTTTTGATCCCGGCATCCTGCTTTTTATCATTATAGCAACAGGTTTATTCATGACCTTAGGGCTTATTTTGAACAGTATATCCAAACAGGAGGATTTCGAGGGTTCAGATCAGGTTAAATCTAAATTAAAAGCCGAAACGATCGACCCTTCCACGGGTTTTGTCAGGCGTTGGCTGATAAAAATTTCAATATTCTATAAATACAGAATTATAAACCCCATTTTGCATCATCCGTATTACCTGGAGATTAAAAGACGGCTAAAGTTGTCTTTTTTGAAATCTACCCGCGCTCTTCAGATTGACCCCAAATTAGATAAAGACAGCAAGCGGTTCGGGAGCCGGGTGCGATCGGTCATAAGGATAATCCGAAACCCTGACGGCGTTGCATTAAAAGAGAATAAAGACTATCTCAATCTTAAGAAGCAGGTTCGCAATATCATTTTTGGGGCAAATACGCTTGAAGGGATATTATTCGATATCATAATCTTCGTTCTGATAATTCTATCGGTAGCCATCGTGATGATACAGAGCGTTGGTGTTTCACCCTTCTGGGATCGGGTTCTTTTTGCTTTTGAACTCATAATCACCATAATTTTTACGATCGAATACATCCTTCGGATATGGACCGCTTTAAATCCGAGGAAATATGTGTTAAGCGCCTTCGGTATTATCGATCTTTTAGCTATTTTGCCCTTATTCCTGGAACTGATCTTTGTAAATACCTTCTCCCTGGGAACGATCCGTCTTTTGAGGTTATTGCGTATTTTCAGAGTTTTGAAAATCGCTCGTTTTCTCATCGAGGCCGATGTTCTTGCCAAAGGCATTAAAACAAATGCCAACAAAATTTTTGTATTTCTGTTTTTTGTAATGATCGTATGCACCGTTATGGGCTCGGTGATGTTTGTTATAGAAGGACCCGAACATGGATTTAACAGCATTCCCAGAGGTGTATATTGGGCGGTGGTTACGTTGACCACTGTAGGTTATGGTGATATTTCGCCGGGAACACCTGCTGGCCAATTTATTGCAATGATGATAATGATTTTAGGCTATGGGGTTATTGCGGTTCCAACCGGCCTGGTTGCCGCCGGAGTTGCAACAGCTGTCAAGGAGAAGAAGAAAGAGGGTGCCTTCTGTCCAAAATGCAAATCGGAAGATATCCTGAATGACTCCAATTATTGCCGGGTATGTGGAACAGATCTGACTTTAAACCAGGAGCATGATCATTAATAAGGACATCATTTACAAACTTTGAAAAACACATCTGAAACGGGGTTCATACTTCCTTGCGCAATACCTCCAATGGGGGGCTTTTTAGGACACTCCTGATATTACTGAGCCCGATCAGCAAAACCAAAGCTGTAATACCAGGCAAGAATAACAAGAACGGTATAGCCGAAGGAACAAAAGGTTCTTCAAACAAAAGGGTTGCCAACAACTGGCTGCCAATCAACGATAATAAGATCCCAACCAGGCTTCCTAAAATGCCGAGATATAAGTATTCCAGCGAGGTGATCTTAAGGATCTGGCGACTCTTGGCTCCCATGGTACGCAGTAACACGCTTTCCCTGATACGTTGGTATTTGCTTGTTCGTACAGAACCTATAAGGACTATTATTCCCGTTAGGATACTGAAAAATGCCATAAAATTTATGACCCATGCCACCTTGTCGAGCACATCCTCCACAACGGTATAAATCTGACGAAGATCGATCACGGATACATTCGGGAATTGCTTAACCAGCTTGCGCTGAAGTAATGCAGAACTGGCATCATCCGGGACATAGGCAGAGATAACGTTGAATTGTGGCGCGTTTTCCAAAACTCCTGTTGGGAATACAACCATAAAATTCATCTGCAACTGCGCCCAGTCCACCGTGCGAATGCTGCCAACCGTTGTTTCCATCAACACTCCCTGAACATTAAAAACAACCTGATCACCTAAATCCAGTTTCGCATTTTGGGAAAGGTCCTCAGATATGGAGATCACAACAGGCTCCCCTGTTTGCAAAGTGGGCGTCCACTCCCCTTCAATCAATGTTTCCGAAGTGATTAGAGAATCACGGTATGTCGTTCTGAATTCATGATTTAACACCCACCTGTCTATGGTGGAGGTCGTATCTTTTCGTATGTCGTTTACGAGTTGTCCATTGATGCTGTGCACTCTCATGGTCACAAGGGAAAGCTGGTCGATAATCTTAAGGTCCTGCTGGGAGATGGCCTCAGCTACGGCTTCCTTTTGTTCAGGCTGAACATCCAGCATTATGATATTGGCCTTGTCGCCTGTCCCGGAAAGTGCCGTTTTGGCAAGTAATATATCCCTTGTGAAATATAATGTGCTGATAAGAAATGTGCCCAAACCGATGGCCAGGATCAAGACCATGGTCTGATTGTTCGGCCGGAATAAATTCAGAAGGCTCTGACGTGCCGTAAACCCCCAGCTTGATGGAAAAAATCTCCGGATCATACTCATGGACAAACCGGCTATTCCCGCCAGGATGGAAAAAGTAACCACCACTCCTATCACAAAGGCAAAAGCGAAGCCCATATTGCGCAGCAGCCAAAATGAGAAGGCGTAAAGAAAAACCAAAATAGCGACAAAGGTCAACACACGTGTTCTATTAGGTTTTTTTGTGCCATTCTGGCTCAGGCGAAGCACCTCCAACGGAGATACATACCAGGTGTTTAATAATGGTAAAAGTGCGAATAATACAGACATTAGTATACCCAGGAGCAACCCCATGACCAGCGGTTTGAGAGTAATGGCGATCTCAACATCAAATGGAAGGAATTCCCTCAAGAAGTAAGGAAAAGTTTCCTGGAGAAAAACACCCAGAACGGTTCCCGTTATTCCACCTAATAGTCCCATAAAAGCAACCTGGATCAAATAGATAGGAAATGTCTGCTTCCTGCTGGCTCCGATACATTTAAGAACAGCAACAGAGGTCAGTTTTTCCTTGATATAGATATGTACCGAACTGGCTATCCCGATACAACCAAGCAGCAATGCGATAAAAGCTGCGAGGTTCAGGAACTTACCGAAATTATCATAGCTTCGGCCTAAACGCCTGCTTGTACTGGTATGAGTATCGATATCGGCGTTTTCTGCATCCAGGATGGGATCTACATTTTTATTCAGAAGTTGAAGATCTGCTTCCGGAGCCTTAAAATAATACTGATATTCCTTTCGGCTTCCTACCTGCAATAATTTGGTATCTGAGATCAACTCATAGGGAATGAGAACGGAAGGTGCGATAGAGCTCGAGATGGCCCCTGATCCCGGGATTGACTTTAAAGCACCTAATATAGGCAAGGTCAGCTCTCCGATTTTGATGGAGTCACCGGTTTGAACATCAAACTGCAGCATCATGGTAGCGTCTACCACTGCCCCACCCTTTGACTGATATGTGGCTCCGGCAGTTGCAGGTTCGGTCACCAGCTTACCATAAAAAGGAAATCCGCCCTCAATGCCACGAACCCGAACCAGCCTGGTATTTCCATTTTTGGGGAATGCCGCCATGGATGAGAATGTAACCTCCGAGGCATCGGCTCCCCCCAGGGAATCGATAATAGACAGGGTTCTTTCGGTTGGAAGATCGTTTGAGTCAATGAGAAAATCTGCACCCATCAACGATTTAGACTGCTTTTGGATATTTTGTTTGAGATTATCACTGAACAATTGAATGGAAACAACAGCGGCAATTCCCAGGATGATGGACGCCATAAAAAGCAGTAGCCTGGAAAGGCTTGCCTTCCCGTCTCGCCAGGCCATTTTAAATAACCAGTAGATACCTGCCCTGCTATTTTTTGATCCGTTTTTCAAATCACAGCGGTCCTTTCGTTGCTAAATATCTTTCCGCCTTTTAACCTCAGGATCTGCCGGGTTCTGTTTGCCAGATCAAGGTCGTGAGAAACAATAACGAGGGTGGTTCCGGCTTCCTTGTTCAGATCGAAGAGCAACTTTATGACTTTTTCACCGGTTTCCTCATCAAGGTTACCGGTGGGCTCGTCGGCAAAAATGATACTCGGTTTATTTGAAAAAGCCCTTGCCAGGCATACACGCTGCTGCTCACCCCCTGACAATTGGGACGGATAATGATGAACACGGTCACCAAGCCCTACTTTCTCAAGCAATTCCATTCCAACTTTGCGGGCATTTCCGGCTCCCTGCAATTCCAGAGGAACCACAACATTCTCAAGAGCTGTAAGCGTGGGCAGCAATTGGAAATTCTGGAAGATAAATCCAACTTCGTCATTGCGCAGCCTGGCGCGTTCATCTTCATCCAGCTCTTCAAGCTTTTGTCCGCAGAGCTCGACAGTTCCGTTATCAGGGTAATCCAAACCGGCACATAAACCCAGTAAGGTAGTTTTACCACTACCAGACGGTCCAACGATAGCAAAGGTCTCCCCTTCCTCTACTTCAAAGGAGATATCATGCAAAACCGTAATACTTTTTGAACCGCTTTTATAAATCTTTTCGAGCTCGTGAATCTTTAATATATTTGGCATATTTCTTTATGAAAATCAGAAAGAAGCCAAATTAAGGAAATGATTTCAGAAAAAATTGCTCAACAAATCCGGAAACTGTTAATGTTTCGTTATTTTCTTTTGGCGGGGATGCTGCTTTCATGCGGTGGCGAAAGTTCCAAGAAAAATGAATCAGAAATACCGTCGGCTGAAGCAGGGACTTCAGAGGAAGGAACAAAAGGCACCAAAACCATTTTGTTTTTCGGGGATAGTTTAACAGCCGGATACGGGCTTGATGACAGCAATGATGCCTACCCTTCCCTGGTTCAATCCAAAATCGATTCCTTAAACCTGGATTATACGGTCATTAATTCCGGATTAAGCGGTGAGACCACCTCAGGCGGATTATCACGAGTAGGATGGGTACTGAGTCAGCATATTGATGTATTTGTACTTGAATTAGGAGGTAATGATGGTTTACGCGGAATTTCATTAGGCGAAACCCGTAAGAACCTTCAGGCCATAATTGACACGGTAAGACAAAAATACCCGGAGGCAACAATTGTCCTAGCCGGGATGCAGCTTCCACCCAATTTGGGGCAGGATTACACCAGGGAATTCAAATCTATTTTTATTGATTTGGCTGAAGTGAATGATCTTGAATTCATCCCGTTCCTTTTGGAAAATGTAGGCGGTATTCCAGAGTTAAATCTTGATGACGGTATTCATCCCAATGAAGATGGTCACCGAATAGTAGCAGAAAACGTTTGGGCTGTCCTGGAGACTGTGATCAGGAGCAATAGATGAAGATATGATAAAAAGGTCTTAACCTTCGTTAACCAAACAATCATTACTGTTGCTGCTGTTGCTGAATCAATTCAAGATTCTGACGATATCGGTTAGTGCTGGCATTCAAGTCATTGACTTCAGGGAACACCAGGCTGTCATTGTTTTTCTTTACATGACTCACCTTTACCTTTACAAACAAATCATCACTTGCATCTCCCTTGTAAACCCCTACCACGGGTGCACAGTCATGGTAATTCCGGCCTACGGCAAGCTTAACATGATGTTCGCTGGTAATGATGTCATTGGTCGGATCTAAACCAAGCCAGCCATAAAAGGGTATATAGGCCTCTATCCATGCATGGGTGGCACCCTCACCCCTGCTAGCCTCGGTGCTCGGACATATATAGCCGCTTACATATCGCGCGGGAATTCCAAGCATCCGGATCATTTGGAGAAAAATGTTGGTGAAATCCTGGCAGACCCCTGCCTTTAATCGCCAGACATCGTCAAGCTTGGAATCAACCGTCGTAATGCCCTTGGCATATTGGAAATTATGATGGATGTAACTGCAAAGTTCAACGGCCATTCTATACGGCGACCATTCGTTCAGGTCATATTTACCGAGCATGTCGGCTATTTCTTCTGTCCCGTCAAACCGGATAAATCTCAGAAAATCCATAAATGATATATCGTTCCTTAATGGTTTGAGGGCCTCCCATTGATCCTCAGCAGGTATTTTATCTTCAGGATATATAATGGAGCTCGTATGAACTTCGATTTCAGATTCGATTGAAACAAAATTATGAGGTTCGGTAATCATAAAGGTTCCTACTGTATTGCCGCAGAAATCATTATATGTCGCAATTTTAGGGTTGGTACTGACATTGATTTTCTGGTCCACCACCTTTTGAAACTCATTGATGATTGGGTACAGCATAATTTGGTTCGCTCCATCAATAACAGGTTGGCTGTATGTGTACTGAGTGAGATGTTTGATATGGAACGTAGGCATTTCAGAACTAATTTAGATGTGAAAAATAAACTGCATTGACAGCGAAGGAAATGGATTTTATGGAATCCTTGATCTCCTTGATAAAGTTTTCTAATCCTTGTTCATTTATACTATCGATGGTGGTATACTTTATCCTGCTCTCGAGTTTCCCGATCAAAAAATTAAGGTTATTTGCCTCCAGCTCTTTTGACTTGATCAATTGATTGATATGGTGACTTAGTTTGTTTATGCAATAATAGATAGATCTTGGATATAATTCGTCCTGAAAGATCATCTCGATGATCAACTCCTTCTGAAATGATGACTTGTGTCGTTTTAAATAATGCCT
>JBFKFP010000127.1:0-8352 GCA_041618535.1 Flavobacteriaceae bacterium | reverse complement strand
GCCGACCTTGGAGCGTGGCGCGGCGGAATGTTCCAGTATGAAGGAATTCCGAATTTCAGGGCGGTATCATGGCGGGTGAAATTACCCTTCGCGACAAGTTGGTGGAGAAGCCTTGGCCTACTTGCAAATACTTTTGCGATTGAGAGTTTTATGGATGAACTGGCTGTTCGCTCAGGTATTGACCCGATCGATTTCAGATTAAGACAGATCCAGGATGATAAACGCGGTCATAGATTAAAGGAAGTGATCATGGTGGCTGCTGAAAAAGCGAACTGGCAGAATTCGGCCAGTGACGGAATTGCCATGGGATTTGCAGCTTCAACCGATGTAAATACACCTTGTGCGCAGGTGGTAGAGGTATCTATAAATGAAGGACAAATCAAAGTGCATAAGGTAACATGCGTCATGGACCCCGGAATTGTAATAAACCCTGACCTGGTTCGCGCCCAATGTGAAGGAGCCATAACCATGGGGCTAAGTGCGGCTTTGTATGAAGAGATGAGGGTTGAGGATGGTGAGCTGCAACCGGCGATCTATGGTGCCTACAGGATGGCTCTGATGAAAGATAGTCCAAAAATAATTGATGTAACCCTTCTAGAACACGACACAAAACCCGGAGCTGTTGGAGAACCACCATTGGGGCCCATTGGTGCGGCCATCGCCAATGCTGTATACAAGTTAAATGGAAAACGCCTGAGGCGAATGCCACTTCAATTTGCTCTTGATAAGGCTTCAGCGGTCTAATTACTTTTATTTTTCTTTCAATTTAGATTCGATCATGATTTTTGTCATGGTTATTCTTAGCTTCTAAACTTAAATTTGCTCAACACAATTCGATTAATAAACAGTAATTGTAACACTATGAAACGTACTCTAACGTTCTTTAGCGTCCTCGGTATAGTATTACTGATGATGCTGGTCTTGATTTTATTGGGATGCCAGGAAAAACAGACCCAGGTCAATATTGATACCAATCCGATGATAGAAATCTCTGATGCTAACTTTGAAACCGTTTACTGGTATGTAAAAGCGTTTAATCCCGAAGGTAAGCTGCTCAATGTGATGGCGGTTGATGCCGATGGTCATACCTATGACGTCAAGGGAATCCAGGATTCTGATCAAACCAGCGTCATGGATGTTAAGGCCTTTGTCAATGATAAGATTTTACCGGTTAAAGTGTTGATCAGTCTCGACAAATACATGCCTGTTAAAGCCATTGATGAGGATGGAACCATAATAGATGTGAAGGCTTTCACCGAAGACGGACAGAAACTCGATGTAAAGGGTACCCGTCAATCCGGTAACATCATTCATCTGAGTGTTGTGGATAAAGAAGGCCTTCTTTATAACGTTGAGGCCATTTCACCAAAAGGATGGATCAATGATGTAAAAGGGATTAAAATGATGAAAGAGCCTATTGAGACCACAATCAATGGCGTGGATGTATTTGCACATATCAAAGCCATTCCGCAGCAAAGTCAATAATTGTAATTAATACCGGAAACAAAGAGAATACAGAGTTATAAATTAAAATCCTGAATTATGAAATCAACAGCTTTTAAATATGCTGGCTACCCGTTATATGTATTTTTCATCTTGTTCTCATTAATAGGCTTCGCACAGGAACCTGAGTTCAAATACAGTGAAATTGACAAGCCCCTGGTATTGGACGATCCGGACCTTATAATTTGGCATGTTAAGGCTTTAAGGCCAAATGGAAAAATATATCACATTAAAGCAATCGATAAGGACGGTGAATTTCATCCCGTAAAAGCCATCCAGGATTCCGATCAAACCCAGCTTCTTGATGTCAAGGCTTTTGTTGACGGAAAGAAATTACCTGTTAAACTGATTGTCAAGAACGGTGATCGATATTATCCCCTGAAGGCTATTGATTCAGAAGGTAATATTATTGACATTAAAGCAATTACTGAAAAAGGAGAGATACTCGATGTAAAGGGCGTCAGTAAATCAGGGAATGTGGTTCATGTTCGTGCGATTGAAAATGACAGCATTTTCTATAATGTAGTAGCCATCTCTCCCAAAGGTTTGATGAATATGGTTAAGGGACTGAAAATGAGCAAAGAAGAAGTAGAGACTGAAATTAATGGTGTAAAGATATTTGCTCATGTGAAAGCCCTGACCAAACAGTAAGATTTCAGTCAATCAATTCTTTTTTACAGACTTCACAACCCGTTCGAATAATCCCATATCGTCATGGGCTGATCCAGTAACAGGGTGAACCGGATCTTCTGCTTCATATTTAAGAACTACGACCAGGTCTAAGGACGGTACTACCCCAATAATCTGACCCCCATAACCACTCGCCAGGAATGCGGGTTCTTCATCAACAAAAGTTAGGTACCATTGATAACCATAACTATAACGGCCGTAGATATTGGTCTGATGATCCCGGGTTGATGCTTTTACCCATTCTTCAGAGAGCAATTGCCTGTTCTCCCATCGACCACGGTTTAGATAGAGATAGCCGAATTTAGCCATATCCCTGGCCGTCAGGAACAGTCCGAAACTCGCCGTTTCATTGCCTTGCGGGTCCTGGTGCCAGCTTTGCGGAAGGATCTCTATATATTCAGGCCAGCTTGAATAGGAAAGTGGAGGATACTGCACATTAAACTCGATTCCCATAGGGTCAAATAATCGTTCCTTGGCCAGTTCACCGGGTGTTGAACCACTCAGATTCGTTGCAAGGGCCGATAAAAAATGTGAATTCCCGGAACTGTATTTCCAAACCGAACCCGGTTCGTGAAGATGATCCCTTTCCAGGGCATGCCTGGCCCAGTCGTCAGACAGTATCCACTCAACCCAGCGTGGACCTTCCTCATTCCAGTCCAATCCGGTTGTATGGGTGAGAACATGCTGAAGTTTGATATTTGCAAATTCAGGATATTGCCGCATGAGATCAACCATTTTAATATCTGCAGATTGAAATAGTCCATCGTCATAAAGCAGGCCTGTCACAGCTGAGCTATAACTTTTTGTTACAGACCAGAGATTGGTGCTCGCATCTGCATGTCCCTCCCCAAAGTATTCCTCAAAAACAAGGTATCCATCCTTAACAATTAATAATGCACGCATTAAGTCATCGGCCTCTGCAAATTGAACCGCCTGCTGAAGTAGTGAAAGATCAAAGCCATAATTCCCCGGGTTAGCCGTTACCCAGCCATCTGTTGGCCAATATGAGCGGTTGTTATCCGGCCATTGGTATCCCATTTCCGGAACGATAAAACGAGGTTCATCCGAAGTAGAACATTTGTTGAACAACAAGGAAATCAAGATAAAGAAAGGCAAGAGAACTGATAACTGCTTAATCATAATCTGAATTTTAAAAGCAGTGCAGCGTACACTCTAAAATTAGCAAAATCAAGATTTAAATACTGCCAAAGCCTTGTTAAATAGAGAAGCTGAGATGGCAATTTTGAAATTTTGACATTCAGATTCCGGATATCCTGGATGCCCCTTATGGCTTGATATCTTTTGGTTTAAAACGCCTTCAGAAAAACAGAATCATTATCACACATAAAAATAATCATCGAACGCGGAAACCACTAGAAAACAGGCAATTGATAAAAAATCGATACCTTGCAAGAAATCAAACCAACCAAAAATGAAGAAATCAATTATTTTCCTTTATGGAATACTGTCTTATGTGGTATTCCTGGCCTCATTTCTTTATGCCGTCGGCTTTGTTGGCGAGCTATTGGTCCCTAAAAACATCAACTCCGGGAACACCTCCGGTTTGATGGAGTCCGTAATTATTAATCTGTTAGTTTTAAGTTTATTCGCCATTCAGCACAGCGTAATGGCGCGGCCTTCCTTTAAGCGTTGGTGGACCAAAGTGATTGATCCTTCCATGGAAAGAAGTACCTATGTGCTGTTGACAAGTTTAATTTTATTCCTGATATTCTGGCAATGGCGGCCTATAACCGATGTGGTCTGGAATATTGAAGGCAGCACTTATGTTCTTATAATTGAAATATTATTCTGGATGGGGTGGGTTATAGTTCTGCTGTCCACTTTCATGATTAATCATTTTCATCTATTCGGCCTTGATCAGGTTTGGAATAAATTGAAGAATCAACCACCAACCGGATTAAAATTCAAGGAGCATTTCTTCTATAAGTTTGTTCGTCATCCCATCATGACAGGGTTTATAATTGCCTTCTGGGCTGAGCCAAGAATGACTTTAGGGCATTTTATGTTTGCGGCGGTCACAACGGCCTATATCCTTGTAGCTGTTAAATATTTTGAAGAAAGAGATCTTAAAAACGAACTGGGAAAACCATATGAAGATTATCAAAAAAGGGTTCCTATGATTATTCCTTTTCTGAAATTCGGAAAACGCGCAAACAACTAGAGGCAAGAACGAGTTTCTGACAAACCTTTAATGTGAAATTTTACCGAATGTTATTTTCCGCCTGGACAGACCTGATGGTAATGCCATTACTCCTGTCAATCCTGGTGAGAGTATCACCTCGTCACACGTTATAGATCTTTTTCTCGGTTTCCAGGCTGGCTAATGCTTCTTTATAAGTAATTAATTCTAGCTTTGACTTTCCCTGGAACCGTCGGATAAGACACTTTCCATTTACGGGTAACCCAGAGTTCTTTTGCCCTGATGGCCTGATCGTTTTCAAAATCGAATCTGAGTTTCTGAAAACGAGTTTCTCAGTGAATTATTAGTTTAATTTCCATTGGTCGAAGGAAAATCTTCATCCACCAATAAAAAGGGCGTCATTATCTAAACCTGAGAAATAATTTGCCGGCTGGTAGATATTTTTGCCTCAAATTCGTATCATGAAAAAAATTACATTCGGAATAAGCATCATCTTCTTTGGTCTCTTTTGTGGGATAGATGCTGCACTCGCTCAAAAATCTGCAATTAATTGCGATTATAATGCGTACTTGTTCCAATATAATGATATATATGCGATAGACCTCGCTACAGGAAATTCCTATTTAGCGGCAAGTGACGTTACCCCGGGGAATATTAACGCGGCTGCATTCAATCCTAAAGATGGCTATATGTGGGGCTCATTATCCAGTCCGAGTAAAACCATTGTCCGAATCGGATCCGACTTCAGCACCGAGACCATGTATATTGATGAGTTACCAACAACTAACCGATACGTAGGCGACATTAACCAGGACGGTGTTTATTACCTTAAGGGCGGGGGCACTGCTTTTTATAAGATCGATCTTGATCCGGCCTCTCCTAATTATGGTCAGCACCTGTCAACGGAGTCATTGTCACAGAGTATCTCTATTCATGACTGGGCATTCAATGCTGTAGACGGCCAGCTTTATACGGTTGAAAAGAATACCAACATAATTTACAGAATCAATCCTCAGACAAACGTAGTCACCGCTCTCGGGGAAGTACCAATACTATCGGGGCTTACTTATACCTACGGAGCCGTCTATTTTGACTTTTCCGGAAACTTTTACGTTTCTGCCAATCAAACCGGTACTATTTACATTATAAGAAACGTACAAAACCTGAATGGCTCTAACGCAGTTGACTCCAACCTGTTCGCATTCGGACCCTCAAGTTCGAGCAATGACGGTGCTCGCTGCCCGACCGCTCCTGTTCCTCTCGAAGATTGCACAAATGGCATTGACGATGATGGTGACGGACTTATAGACTGTGATGACCCCTCTTGTTCCGGGGTCACGAATTGCCCGACCCTTGAGGCGCCTACCTCAGGTGGGAATGATGCCGGATTAGAGAGCAATAATCGTCTTTCTGAGCAGATCAGTAAAAGACAATATAACAGGGTAAAGACCAACTATAAATTCGATAAGCAAACAGCTCCACGGATAAATCAAAAATCAAATTATGCCCAAAAAACCAGTACATTCGGCCTTAGCGATCTCATTCCCCTTAACGTGATCGGGGAAGATTACACCATTGAGACCTCACCTAACGACCTGATCGAAATTACCAATGCGACCGATCTTTACTCGGTAGATTACATGAAAAACAATGTGTCCGTAGCATCAGTACTTGCCTTGAGAACCGAGGCGGGAGTCTATGAACATACCAAATACATCTGTGATCGGTTGTTGGGTGCAGAGTTACTGTCGGTTTCAACAATAGAGATTCAAGGACAACCATTTATAAAGGCCCTGATCAAAAATCTAGATGGCTCGGTTGAATTCGTCTTAAGCCTTTCTGCTAAGGCCATTAACACTGGTAATGACTTCGGAATAGAGAGTCATTGGAACCTGGATAAATACGAGGACGGAATCCCATTCTTTAACTTCCAGATCTGGTCCAATTCCATAGATGATCTTTATCTCCTGGCATCAGAGGTTGTGAGCCTTTTAAATGTTCAAAAACCCGTTGTTGATTATAACCTTTCAACGCCGCCAACAGTTTTTGTCAAGAAGGGTCAATATGAAGCTGGAATGCTTCAGCTCGAGATCATAAACACCAATTCCAGCGGCATCATCAATTTTGATGCGGGTTTCAGAGACACCGAGACCGCCGCCTTCGAGAATATGTCCTCGACAATTGATTTATCTGGAACCTATGCCTCCCTGGTAGAGATTCAAACCGGAAATCTATTCGATATAGGTTTCAGGATCGGAGATTATATCGCAACCCCGGATGACCTTTTTATGTCTGATGGACCGTGGGGCATTGATGATTACCAGGCCGAGATTATAAATTATGAGATAACCCAGAACAGCAGTGTTTTCGATAGTTTTGAATTTGGAATTGAACGCAATCTTCAATTAACCGCATCAACCCAATCATATGTGTCAGCCTACAGGGCTCTGACACCACGTTTCAAAGCTGTAGACCTGTCGGCCTTTAACAGTCTGAACTTTACGGCAGCAGGAACCGGACAGCTCGAGGTGAGAGTGATCAAAGCTTCAGTAAATAGCTGGGAGAATCAATATAAGGCTATTGTTTTGCTTCAAGAGAGTTTGAAAGACGTACAGCTAGGGATTGATGATTTTTATTCTCCTACAGGAAGTCCTCTCCAGTTAAATGATGTAATATCAGTTGTCTTTACAATGGTATCAGAAGATGGAAGTCTTCAGACAAAGGAAATGAATATAAGGGAGATCAGCTTCCAGGATTCAAACACTCTTAATATGGAAACTTTCAATTCTGCCCCGGAAATAAAATTGGTTCCAAATCCCATGGATGATATCGCCGCTTTACAGCTCACTTCCGAGAAGGGTGGAGAGACAGCGATATTGATTTATGACCAATTGGGAAGGTTAGTGGCTAGATTCGACACAAGGCTGAAGGCCGGTGCCAATGAAGTCAGCATCGAGAGACAGGGACTAAAATCCGGTATCTATTTTTGCAGAATCTCAGAGGGTAATAGACCGGACCAGGTCATAAGGATCATCATGAAATAATCGTTACAATCTATCAAGGTTCCAAAACCAGCTTTTGTCCGATTCTCAAAGTGGAATTATAACGAATGTTATTGGCAACAAGAAGAGACCTGATACTGACCCCATTGCGCCTGGCAATGCGTGTAAGTGTATCACCGCGTCTTACCACATAGATTTTCTTCTCCTTTTCGAGACTTGCTATTGCTTCCTCTTCCGAAGTCAATAATTCCAATTTCGACTGTATCCGGGAACTGTGATTGTATGCGCTCACCCATTTACGGGTCACCCAAAGCTCTCTGGCCCGGATGCCATGTTCCGGACCGAAGTCAAAAACATATTCCGGGTTGATAGCCACGCCTTTAAAGCGAACCACAAAGTGCAGGTGGCTGCCCCTTGCGTTTCCACTAACACCGCCTCTTCCAAGGATCTGGCCTCTTCTCACGGTATCATTGGCTTTAACAGCATAGCGCGACAGATGGGCATAGGTCGTTTCCATGCCATTGAAATGCCTCACCACGACGGTACGTCCGTGCCCCCTGTCATATCCGGCAAAACGAACAATCCCATCCAGAACGGAAAGCACCTCATCGCCCGTAATAAGGTCGATATCGATCCCCTGGTGTGCCCTCCCGCGCCTCCAGCCAAACCTGGACGTGATCACCATGTCTTTAAGAATTGGTGGATTGTATATGCTATCTTCAAATTGAAGCCGGAAAGGATATCTGACTACTTCATCCTTATATGGATTGTAAGCATTATTGATCCAAAAATCGGCCTTGATATCCGGTTCCACAGGGGTATCGTTATCGAGAACAGAAATTACTATCCCATTCAGTGGCAAGCCGTTTACAACTGTACCGGAATCTAATTTATTTCCGTGATCATTAAACTGAATGCTTTTCTCCTGGGTAAAACCCGACAATGAGAATGAGAATAACAGGAGGACAATGGCTATTAATCGCATCTTATGTTATC
>JBFKFP010000126.1:0-8414 GCA_041618535.1 Flavobacteriaceae bacterium | reverse complement strand
GGACAAAAAGATCTTCGAAAACTATGAGTGTATCCACAACTTCCCTCCCGTTTTCAGATTCTGATAACACTTTATTAACCTCCTCAGAATCTCCCGAATCTTTATCGTCATATTCATTCATATCCTCCATTTCCTCATCTTTGGAAGGCATCATATTCGCAAGGACCTCAGACATGTTTGACAGGTCATAGGTCACCTCAAACTCTCCGGAGCCATCATCGGTAACCACCATGCGTTCAGTAACGACACAATTCTGTAAAATCAGAATACTAAAGAGAAGGACGATACGGAAATTTCTTGTCATACCAGCATCCGTTTACTGGCACAAAGATACGTTTTATTGACCAATGATCCCTTAGCCTTGAGGAGGCATCAGCGCTCTGGGTTGTTCAGGATTACAAGGGCTGCAATCACGCCGGGAACCCAACCGCACAACCATAAAAGGAAAACGATCAATATGGAACCACAACCTTTATCCAATACTGAAAGAGGAGGGAAAAAAATAGCCAATAAGACTCTCCAAATACTCATAAGTTAAATTTTGATTGATGATGCGATTATATGACGTGGGCAGGACGAAAATGTTACAAGTTTATAAACCAGGACAACAGACAATTTCAATATATTCTGAATATATTTGATTAGTAATATGATACGCAAGCTATTAATCTTAATTTTCGGGTTTTCCGCATTGTCGGCATCCGCTCAATTTTCCTTTTCAGGAAGTATTGACCCATTGGAATACGATGGTGATATTTACCTCTCGATAATCGATGATTACAGGAAGTGGTCTGGTGTTTACTCTGAGCAGATAATTGCTAAGGAAAAAGCCGACAGCACTGGTTTTTTTGAATTCAGCGGCGATCAGCTCGAGACGCGTCATCAGATTTACCGCATACATGTTGACAATTGCGAAAATGGTGACGGACTGAGTCATTTTTCAGGTCGTTGCCCGGATAGCAGGCAAATCCTCTTTCTGGCGAAAAACACCGATAGTATAAGTTTTCCAATCGGGTTTGAGAACCAGATCTTCTGTGAAATAAGATCCTCGAATGATGCCGCAACCGCCCTAATTCGAATCGATTCCCTCAAGGAGCACATGCGTTATGCGTTAAGTGAGATCCGTTCACCTGCAAACAGTAAGCTCAACACAACCAAATGGTTCAAAACACTTCAGGATTTTGGAACGAGCCTGGATGAACCCCTGGCGGAACTTTACGTTTATGAGTTTTTAAGTGACCGTTCGTCAGACCACTATGACTATTATTTGTCTGATTTGAATGAAAACGAATATTATACCCAGCTTGAAAAACGCCTGAAGCTTAATTACCCGAAATCTGAGCTCACCCATCAGTACAGTCACGAACTGGCAGCAGACCGTTTTGCGGTCAATGGAGCTAAATCCGATAATTCATGGTTTTGGATATTGACCGTACTTCTGGGAATCTCCGTTCTTATTAATCTATTTACGATCAGGAAACTACGGTTAATGCAGAGAAATGAAAAAAAGGAACTAACCGCCTCCCTCACCCGCCAGGAACAAAAGATCCTGGGATTCATCCTTGAAGATCATACCAATAAGGACATCGCGGAAGCCATGTTTGTTAGTGTAAGCACGGTTAAATCGCATATTAATTCGATTTACAAAAAGCTGAATGTACAATCAAGAAATGAGGTTAAGTCCTTGTTCAACAAATAGTTATGTTCCATTTTTAAAATTTCAACCCGGGTTCTAGTCCTGAATTCAACCCCCGGATCAGGAAAAAACAGCTGTACTTTTGAGAATTTTGGGCCATAATCTTAAAATCTATTTGTCATGAAAATCACAACACTGAACCAATCAAAAAATACAATCGGCATTAATAGCTTGCTTTTATGCCTGGCCATTTTATTTTCATTTTTCACCTCACAAGCGCAGGAAAAGGCAGTTGGAGAACTCAGTTTCGAAACTGAGGAGATCGATTTCGGAACAGTAATGCAAGGAGAAAATGGTCTGAGGGCCTTTAAATTTACCAACACCGGGGATGCTCCGGTAGTGATCTCTGACGTTAAGTCCACTTGCGGCTGCACTGTAGCCAGTGCACCGGATGCCCCGGTGCTCCCGGGCGAAACCGCGACCATTGAGGTAAATTATGACACCAAGAGAATCGGTAAGTTCTCGAAAGCGATTACTGTGATCTCGAACGCACGGGAGAGCCGCAAGGTCCTCAAGATTATCGGCGAGGTTAAAAAAGGACCTTCAAAATAGTTCAGAATTCCAATCTTTAAACAGGAAACCAACACATCGGAGATCGCTCTGCGGCCTTCGGCATGTTGGTTTCATTGTTAAAAGCGAAATGAGACTAACCCAAATACTTTTGCTTAAATGGGACATCAAATCTCGGAATTCCCGGAATTTAATCCTATGATTCTTATCAGCTTTAGGACATTTTTTAAAAAATTATTTCAGAACGTCCATTATGACTAAAAAGTTTAATTTTGCCAAACTAAACTCTGGATCATGCAGCTTTCTGAACAAGAGATCGTAAGGCGGGAAAAACTTCAAAAAATACGGGAGATGGGTATTGATCCTTATCCCCCTGAGTTATATCCGGTAAGCCATACCAGCAAACAGCTCAAAGAGCAATTTGAGGAAGGCAAGAGTGTTCAGATAGCCGGCCGACTCATGTCTCGGCGTATCCAGGGCAAGGCTTCCTTTGCGGAGCTGCAGGACAGCGAGGGCCGAATCCAGGTGTATTTCAACCGGGACGAGATCTGCCCGGGCGACGATAAGACCAAGTATAACGATCTGTATAAGAAGCTCCTTGATATTGGGGACTTTATCGGCATTCAGGGAGAACTCTTCAAGACGCAGGTGGGTGAAAAAACCGTGATGGTCAAGGACTTTACCCTTCTGAGCAAGACCCTGAGAGCCTTGCCTCTGCCAAAAACCGATGCAGAGGGCAATGTCTATGATGCCTTCACCGATCCGGAGCAGCGTTATAGAATGCGTTATGTTGACCTGGTGGTGAATCCGCATGTGAAAGAAGTGTTTGTCAAACGCACCAGGATCATGAATTCCATCCGGGAATTTTATAACGATATGGGCTTCCTGGAAGTGGAAACCCCAATTCTGCAGCCCATCCCGGGCGGCGCAGCGGCCAGGCCGTTCGTCACCCACCATAATGCACTGAACATCCCGCTCTATCTCAGGATCGCTAATGAACTTTATCTGAAACGCCTCATCGTGGGAGGTTTTGATGGAGTATATGAATTCTCCAAGGATTTTCGTAATGAGGGAATGGACAGGACACATAACCCGGAGTTCACGGTAATGGAGCTTTATGTGGCCTATAAGGACTATAACTGGATGATGGAGATAACCGAGAAGCTTCTGGAAAAAGTGGCAACAGATCTCCATGGCACTACAGAGGTAAAGATGGGTGAGAAGGCAATCGACTACAGGGCCCCTTACCCGAGGGTTGGGATACTTGATGCCATCAAGGAACATACAGGTTATGATCTTCACGATAGAACCGAAGATGAAATCAGGACCATAGCTAAGGATCTCGATATCGAGATCGATGACACCATGGGAAAAGGCAAGCTTATCGATGAGATCTTTGGTGAGACCTGTGAAAAACACTATGTCCAACCTACCTTTATCATAGACTATCCTGTCGAGATGAGTCCGCTTACCAAAAAACACCGCAGCAAACCGGGATTGACAGAACGTTTTGAACTACTTGTAAATGGTAAGGAACTGGCAAACGCCTACACCGAGCTCAATGATCCTATCGACCAGCGCGAGCGGTTTGAAGATCAGCTGAGACTAAGTGAAAAGGGGGATGACGAAGCTATGTTCATAGACCAGGATTTCCTTCGGGCACTGGAGTTCGGGATGCCTCCAACTTCAGGGATCGGGATCGGGATAGACCGGCTTACGATGTTCATGACTAACAGCTCCAGCATACAGGATGTGCTGTTCTTCCCGCAGATGCGGCCGGAAAAAAAGGCTCCAGCACTGAGCGAGGATGCCCAGGGAGTTTTAAAGTTGCTTAAATCTCACGGAACAATACCTCTTTTTGAACTTAAAGAAGAAGCCCAACTAAGTAACAAAAAGTGGGATAAGGCTATCAAGGAATTGACTAAAAATTCAATAGCCACAGTAAAAAAAATTGCTGATGGTTCCTTACAGGTATCTTTAGACTGAGGCTTAAATCAACACAATCCGCAGGGAACAACTTCTCTTTTCTTCCTAAATAATCTGACGCTTAATAACAGTGTCTCCCTATTAATTGGATTTAACCTTTTAATTTAGTTTACTTATATTTAGCATGTACTAGGATCAAATTATTGATCATGCTAATCAACCAGTTTAACAGGAAATCGAAGTTTATCTTCATTTTTTTTTCTCTGATTCTGACTTTTTCAGGTTTTGGACAAAAGAATTTTATATCAGATATTCAGCTTAATGGCCGATCTATTCCCCGGTTGGAGGTCACACTGGTTTCGCCAGATGGCAAAAAATCGAAGGTTGAGATAAGAAAAGATACAGAGATCAGTTCAGAATCCATAATCAATGTTCCCACATCAGGCATAACCGTATTTTTAACTTCCCTGAACGGAACCGTCACCCAGATTAATGGGCCAAGCACCCTGCAGATTCACACTACCAAAAACCGGGAAGAGTACAGATTGATACAAGGGGAGGAAGGGAATATCCTCATAGAGGTTTTCAAGGAATTGGTCGGTGGTGTAACGGCCTATGGTCCGACAAACCGGATTCAGGCCAGAACTCAAGCAACTCAATTCTCATTGGTTATTAATGGAAAGGAAATGTCTATTGCTGTAAAAAGGGGTATTGTTGATGTAAATCTCCGGGAAAAATTCGAAATTAAAGATGAGGCTGTATTAGACAACGAGAGCAAAAGAGATATTTATGTAAGGGAAACCTCAAGGCTGACCAAAAAGGATTCGGCCTTCAATTTTAAACCGATTGACACCGCCACGTATTCACTTGCTGAAGAGAGGGATATTAAAAGATTCTTGCGAAACCAGTTTAAGAAGCAAAAAAGAAGTATTTTAAATTCAGGGCCTGATTCAAAAGCAGCGTTTAAGGACCTGGAGAAAGGAGCACCTGTAGAATATAATTTGGCAGCATTTGAAAAGGCCAGGGAAAATGGTGAGTTAACTAATGATTTCATCATTCAGTCCTCCCTGCTCTTCGCCGATTATTACTTCCAGAAAAATGATCTTAAAAGAAGTGTAGCCTGGCTTGAACTAGGCCTCGATTTAAGCGGTAAATTTTATGATAGTCATCAGCAGATCCTGAATTATTTCCAGGGCGATAATGAGTTGGTAAATGCTTTTAGGTATGATATGCTAATCGCTAATGAATTTTTCGCCTGGGGATATGACCTTAAATTAAGAATTAACGGTTGTCTCGAAAGAGCAGAAGAAAACCCTTCAATCTACCGCTCCAATGCCAAAGACCTCATCCTGAAGATAAAATCAGACAATTAAATATTAGCAAACGGCAGTCAATAAAACGATGATCAATTTTAGCAGACTAAGTAAATATATATTGGCATATCTGATCCTCCTGATCATATCTGCATTAATAAGTGCAGGAAGTATTCTACGACCTGTCGATCTAGCCGTTTATAAGGGATTTTATTTGAATTCTCACATCGAAGAATACAGGGAGGAAATCAAAAACGAGATAATTTTCATCGATATACCGCGTGAGAAATTTCATAAAGATTCTGTCATTATTAGCCTGAGACATCATGTTGCCAATTTGCTTTTAACCATCGATTCTCTGGTTTACCCGCAAATGAAGAACAAGCCGACTGTCATTTTGGATATGACTTTCGGCAATACCCAAGATGGGCTTGATTCCCTTATGAATGCTGTCAATAAGTTAGATGAAAAAGGGGTCTATGTATATGCAGCCTATGAAATGCCCGGTGAGGACGATTTAATCACTGAATTCGAGTTCCACGACTCCCAGCAAGCTAGAGATTTATACGAATATTACTTCACCGGCGGCCGCCTTAATGTCGCTTTTAATAACCTGGAAAAGTCCGATGGATTAGTCACCTACAACAACTTTGAAACAATTGCATCAGACACTATTGAATCACTTCCGGTAAGGGTCATCACTGATTATGACCCCACGAGGGATAAAGAAATAAATAAAGAGCTCATTCAATATCAGTTGCCCTTGCAATTGCCTTATGACCCAGAAAGCAGAAAAGATAATTATTTCTATTTCACAAAAATTAAATCATCGAACAGCTTAACAGAGAATAGTCCACCATATTTAGATGAGGTCAAAACCATCCCGGACCTGACCGATAAATTTATCATAATCGGAACACCAGAGGATATTGTAAAGGTAGGAAAATATAAGGTGCCCGGTCCTTATGTTCTGGCCTCTGCTATAGTCGATCAGCTTAAACATGGTCAACTCACCCAACGGGTGCACGACAACATTATAGTACAACTCGCATTCGTGATTTTTTTCGCGTTGTTTGTCTGCCTTATATTTTCACTTATTTACAAATATGTTAGACGCCTCCAAACCCTGCCTCATGTTATCGCTATCATATCGCTGTTAGCAGGCGTATTGCTTTTGATAGGTGCCGGTTTTGCCCTGCTTTCGGAATCGACTGTTATCAGGCCTGCCCTTCCTACTTTAAGCATGATCTGGGCAGCCGTGCTGGCCTGGCATTTCACCAAAAAATTCCTGGTTACCGGAATCATGGAGGGCGGCCAATTATATGATATCTTCATCAGCTATTCACATGGCGACAGTACCTGGGTTAAACAAAATATATTGCAACCCTTGAACGCCTTAAAAAAGCCCGATGGCACCAATCTGAATATCTTCTTTGATGAAAATAGCATTGGGCTGGGTGAATTGTTCACCACCAAGTATATGAGGGGGATCGTCGATTCCAAATTATTCGTTCCTGTTATGTCAGAGGAATATTATCGCAAGAACCACTGCCGCAATGAAATGGACCTGGCCGTGAAACGTCATGTTGAGAAACTGATCAATATCTGTATCATCGCTTTAGACTTTAAATATGTTCCGGAAGAATTTACCAACATCAACTTGGTAGATGTCAATCAAAACAAAAATTTCATCAAGACCATTCAGAGTGTGGTAATTGATGAAGATGCCGATACCATCCAACCACAAATAGATACCTCGGATAATCAGAAAGATGACCACGGCAAAGAGAATTCATTAGCCAAAAGTTCCGGAGAAATAACTATCGAGAGCGCAAAGAAAACCAAGGATAAAAAATCCAGGGAAAAATCGAAGGATAAAAAGAAAGAAAAGAAAAAGCGAAAGAATGGCGCAAAAAGTAAACTAAAAAAGAAACCCGGCAAGGCAGAGAAGGAGAAGTCAAATAAGAATAAGAAGAAGGAAAAGAATAATGCTAAAAAGGAATTGAGTAAAACGCAAAAAAGAGAAAAACGAAAGAAAACTGCCGATTCCAGGAAAAAGAAAAAAAAGACAAAGGGCAAAAGTCAAAACAAGAAGAAAAAGAGTAAAAAATAAGTTCCTTAAATTTAATTTGTGAAAGAGGATAGAACAATTCATGCATTTCATCTGTTAATTTAAGTAGTTTGTGCTAATTATTACTGATATCTACCGCTTTAACGTAGTTTTAAAAGTACGGTAACCAGCTAGTTCTTCCTTTATTTCAATCGTTATTGAGGGAAAGGCATACCGGACCATTTAAGTCGTATCTCCAAATCAACCTAAGAATTTCCTGCTTGAATAAGATTATTGGATCAATTTCTATAGCATGTTAATATATTTCCGGAAATCATTGTTAGGTATTTTATTCGTTCTTTTTACTTGGAACCCTAGTACTGTATTCGCTCAAATTGCTGATATTCCCGATTTTCAATTAAGCGGATGTAACTCCAATTGGCCATCATTCTTGAAAACGACATGGGAAGACAACTGCGGAGGTCAGGGTGAAATAGCGTCAGATTCGGGGGTTTATGATGGAAATAGCGAGGATGGATGTATTGAATACCGTCTGTACACGTTCGCGCACAAGGATGATTGCGGCGATTTTTTCAAGACCACAACCCGGGTTGCAAGAGAAATTGATTTGATTGATCCTGAAATCAGCGACCTTGAGGATTTCAAACTGGAAGGCTGCAATGCCGAATGGCCTCCATATCTTATTACCAAATGGTCGGATAACTGCAGCGATGGTGGAGAGATCCAGTCTGATGGCGGTGGCGAGATCTCGACCACCGAGGACGGATGTTACCAGTCACGTGTATACACCTTTACAGTCACCGACGACTGCGGCAATTCGGCCACTGAGGCTACAACCGTTAGCCGCGAATATGATGAGACCGATCCCGTGATCACCGTTGTAGAAGATTTTAAACTG
>JBFKFP010000125.1:0-8599 GCA_041618535.1 Flavobacteriaceae bacterium | reverse complement strand
CAGCTTCATTGCGGGCTGTAGTGTCCAGTTCTGATTCGAAGAGAAGCAAAGCCTTTTTCTGATCTGTACCCTCTGTATAGGTACCCAGCTCTTTTGCCGTTTTTACGATCTCCAGGACATCGTTCCTTGTAGATTTTCTTAAAACCATAAAACCGCCCCAGCGGGCCTCCTCTTCAGGAATTTTATTGGTCTTTAACCAGGTGCCGTTTACATATCTGTAGAAATCATCCTGTGGCCGAACCGCCGTGTCCATATTTTCTAGTACTATGCCAGGAACGATCTCAGGATCGGCAATGGCTTGCTCCTGGTCTTTTTTGCAGGCAGGAAACAAAAGTATCATAGAAAAGATCAGGGCATAAAGTTGTTTGATGTTGAATTTCATTATTTAGAATTTTTTAGATAAAACCAGTTAATTATCATTAAGAAGATTTTGGTCGCGAAAAGTTACATCTTAAAGGAAAACTTATAAAGGTTTTTAACAAAAAAGCGACCTTTTTTCAGGTCGCTCTTTAAACTTGATTTCTTATCTCAAAATGAGTTTTTTGGTCGTCACCCGTCCGTCAGATTCCAAATTGATGAAGTACATTCCTGTGGACATATCGCTCATGTCAAGTCTGTGACTCTGTTCAATTACCCGGTCATTACGCCTTACCACCTTTCCTGTAAGATCGGTGACCGTATAATTATACTCCCCGATGTTGGCGACTTTAATATTGAATACAGCTTCGGAAGGGTTAGGATGAATCAGGAAGGCACCAAGTTCGAATTCCTCTGCACTCAGGGTTCCATCCACATAAAAATCATCAACGATAATACCTTCCTCAACCACGGCCTGGTCTGAATGATAAACAATACGGAAAATAACTTCGGTCTCCGTTGATAAGTTGGTCAGATCATAGGAATACTCAGTCATTGTTGTATTGGTCCCGGTCCATTGGCCGCCAACACAATTGAAACAGTTGTTACCGAGTCCGTCACCCGCGATTCTGGAGCTGTTGTACCAGTTGGGGTCATTTGCAGAGCCCAACAAGGACCAATTTAATCCACCATCGGTGGTATATTCAACATAGGCGAGGTCCCAGTCGAATTCTATCTCAAATGCCATATGGAATTTAAGAACAGGCCCAACAATCTCATCGAGGTTGTAACATTCCGAGAACAAAAATGCCTTGGTGTTGTTTGTATGGTCACCTGCAAGGTTGGTTCCGTAAACCTGGGTTCCTGATACCGCAGTGTTCAGAACAGTGCCGGTTGGCACGCCACGTTCAAATAGTGCTGTTCCTCCACCCTCGTTAAATGTGATCAACTCTTCACCAGGGGTTTCGAACGTATTGACCAGCTGGGCCACCCCTGTGCCATTTACACTGAAAGTTGTTGAGCTGTCATTATTCCCCGGGAAGGTGTCATTGGGAATGCTTACTACAACATCCAGGTCATGAATGCCCAGGCCGAGGTTCAATGTGGGAAGATCGATTGTAGTGATGGCCTCAGAAGACAAGCTTCCCGACCATGTGAAATTATCCGGAGACCCTCCGTCTACGGTATAACTTACGTCGATGCTGGTAATTGTGTTTTGACCGTTGTTCTTAACAGAAATCCGGGGTGTTAGATCGCCACATGTAAAACCGCTTCCGATAGGGTCAACAAAACTGATCAGTCTCACATCATCCGGGGCCAGTTGGGTAGATTGAAGCGGGCTGGTCCACATCCCTCGACCGTAGGTGCCTGCGGCAATTAACTCATCAGTGATGTTGATGGCCAGATCGCGAACCGAGACTGTAGGAAGGTTATTGTCGAATTCTTCCCAGTCGCCCAGGTTGTCATCGTAGCGGTAAACACCAAGGCTTGTACCGAGATATAAGGTATTGAGAATATCATCGGGCCTGTGCTTCACGATGTTCTTGGTGACGCTGGGCAGAGATCCCGTTATATCGGTAAATGTCATTCCGCCATCAACAGATCTGAAAACCCCGCCATTTGACCCTGAGGTTGTGACATAAACCAGGTTGCTGTCGTTGTTATTCACTTCAATAGAGGTAATATTGCTCGGGAATGCTTCTGCGAACACCCAGTTCTGCCCCCGGTCTGTGCTCTTTCTTAAAATTGCATTCACGCCAACAAACATGTTGTCGGGATTGGATGGGTCTGCCTCAAGGGCATCCACATTCTGGTTGAAAGTGGAGGACACCTGTGTCCATCCTGATCCGGTAAATCGATAAAGGCTGGTATAACCGGCATATACCTCGCCATCCGCATTGACGATCAGGGGCGTAATCCAGTTGCCGGTCTCACCGCTCGGACGGCTGTATCCCGAGCTTCCGCTTTGCCCGGCATTGTTTGAGACAAACAGGACCTGCCCGAATTGCATAAAGCCGTAATAATTATTATCGTTAGTCGGGTCTATTACACTTTCCATTCCATCTCCGCCGTGATAATTGGCCCATTGACTTGAATAGGCAAATCCACCATTGTCCTGGGTTCCCCCCGCCAGTTTGGAAGAGGTGACTTCAGACATGTCGATCCTGTAAAACTGTGAGATCTGCATCCCTACAGTGAAATCAGTGAAGGTTATTCCACCATTTGAAGACCTGAAAAATCCGCCGTCTGTGCCCGCATAAAGCTCATTATCATAAAACCGCAGGAAATGGATATCGGCATGGGTGTAGGCAGCATTTCTGATAAACCAGTCGTTCAGTCTTGTAAAATTATCTCCGCCGTCTGAAGATTTCCATATATCCAGGTTCCCGACGTAGATTTCATCGGCATTAGATGATGAAACAGCGAGAGACAGATCATACCAGGCCTGGGTACTGGAAGTACCGCCATTGGCAGGGGTAAAGAAAATATCGTCTGTCTCTGCGGTTTGTGTAAAAGTTTGTCCGCTATCTGTTGATTTATATATGCCCTGGAACGCCCAGTTAGTGAACACACTCACGGCGTAAACAACCGAAGGGTTTGCCGGGCTTACGTCAATAACGATTCGTCCGGATGACACCGGCAAGCCTGTTCCGGCGCTGCTGAACGTCACACCCCCGTCCGTTGATTTGTAAAATGAAGAAGGCGTAACAGCATAAATAGTGTTCGGATCTCCCGGTTTGAGTTTTATATCCTTGATATTTTGTCCCACAAGGGTATTGGTCCATGAAGCCCCGGCATTCAGGGTGCGGTAAACCCCATCATTGGTCGCTACCCAAAGTTTATTTGAATCGTTCGGATGGATATAAATATCATTCATGTCTGTTGGCGAATTAGACGGGTTTAATCCGGTCTGGGACCAGGTTGATCCGCCGTCTGTCGATTTCCAGACACCCACCGCATAGGAGTCGCTATTATCATCATCCCCTGTGGCGATATAAATTATGTTAGAATCGTTCTTGTCGATCGCTATCCCAGACACTCCTATTTGAGGAAGATCATCGGTTAAGGGAGTCCATGTGCTTCCTGCATCAGTGCTTTTCCAGATTCCTCCGGCGGGAGCACCGGCGTAAAAAGTGTTAGGGTTTGCCGGGTCTTTGATAACGACATTTACCCGCCCTATGTTGGCAGAGGAGACAGACTGATTGATGAAATCAATCGGGCCAAGCGGTGTCCAGTTGCTTTCATCGGCCAGGGTATTTCTTGATTGTGCCCTTGATTCGGCCTCGAGCCATGTATTGAAAAGCTCTTCGGAAGTTGGCAGGTAACCGTCTTTGCCAACAAAAGTCTCCCAGTAGGTCTTCCACCTCATAAAGGGTTTGAAACCGCTTCCTTTTACTTCTGGATCACGGGTCTCCCAGTAGGCCTCAAAGGCATCAACAATGTCCTGGAATTTAATTTTCTCATTTTCAGCCCTGTCCCTGAATTCAGCCATCCATGGAGCCGATTCATTAAATTGAGCCGGACTGAGATAGAATGAGAAGAATATGAGCAGCGGTAATAGTTTTTTCATTGTCGTCAATTTTAGCGTCGTAAAATAAAGGAATTTTTAAAGATTCAATAAAAATTAGGAGGATATTCTATGAACGGCAACGCCGTAAGAAAAGTCTGATTTATTGCCGGGGTTTTCGAATATCCTGGGCATCCTTTTCAAGTTTCTTATTGATCTGGAAGATAAGGTTGGTATGGGCTATAAGCACATCCCTTATAGAGTTTAGCAGAGCATCCCTGGTCTCCTTCTCAAGTTTTGCAGACCCCTCAAGTTTATAAATGGTGGTCTTTAGAGCGATCAGTCTGACGATGATTGAGGGTTCATTTATTTTCTCAGGGATTTCTGCAATAAGATCGTTAAGAAAACCTGTAAGAAGTGTGAGGTCATCGCTAAAGAATGAGAGGTCACCCTGCTTGAGAAGTTCCACCTGGTTGTTTAGTTCTATGAACTTCAGCCAGTCTGTGGTGACCACTTCTGCGGCATCACTAAGCGCGTACTCCGTGTATTCAATGGAGGCGATGTCCTTGGCAGTCACTTTCCGATCGGTATTTTTCTGATCGGTTGATGAGGGTTCTTGCACCTGAAGATCTGCGGGACAGGAAAACAGTAAGACTGAAGAAATTACAATTAGAAAGAAGGAAAATTTGAAAGGCATAAGACCGGATAAAGGAAATTTTAATTTAAGAACAAATATAAGTTATATCTCTGGTTTGAATGCAAATTGCCAATGGTATAAGGGTTGATAATTATTTAATGCGAAGGGAGGAAGGGCAGGGAAATCTTTTTATTTTTGATCCGACCTTACACAGAGCGAAATGCAGAAAAAAACTCTTATCATCGGGGCATGCGGACAAATCGGCTCCGAACTTGTCCGAACCCTGAGGGATTCCGAAGGATCTGATACAATTATCGCAACCGATATACGTGAATCGAATGAGCAGGTGGTGCAATCGGGACCCTTTGAGATTCTTGATGCGAAAAGCAGGGAGGAAATCCGGTCTGCTGTTCAAAGGCACAATGCGGATACGGTCTATTTGATGGCCGCCCTGCTGAGTGCAAAGGCCGAGGAAGATCCGGAAAAGGCCTGGCGACTTAATATGAGTTCCTTGTTCAATGTTCTGGAACTGGCAAGGGAAGGGTTGATAAATAAAATTTTCTGGCCATCCAGTATAGCCGTATTTGGTCCTACCACTCCAAAAACCAATACTCCCCAGCATACCATCATGGAACCAACAACGGTTTATGGCATCACGAAGCAGGTGGGGGAGCGATGGTGTGACTACTATTTTAAAAGGTATGCAATTGATGTGAGAAGCATCCGTTACCCCGGAATAATCAGTTGGCGAACCCCTCCAGGGGGAGGAACCACTGATTATGCCGTGGAGATCTTTCACAAGGCATTGAGCAAAGGTCACTATGATTGCTTTTTAAAGGAAGACACCCTGCTGCCGATGATGTTTATGGATGATGCTATCAAGGCCACCCTTGATATCATGCAGGCCCATTCAGAACGCGTCAGGATCCGGTCGTCATACAACCTGGCGGCCATGAGTTTTTCTCCCTCGGAACTGGCTGATGCCATAAAGGAGCATATTCCCGATTTCACTATTGAATACAAGCCCGATTTCAGGCAGGCAATTGCCGATTCATGGCCGAATTCGATTGATGACGGTCCCGCCCGGGATCACTGGAATTGGCGTCCCGACTTCGATTTAGCCAAAATGACCGAAGAAATGGTCTCGAAATTAGGGTAACCCTCATTTTTACAAAACACTGTTAATCAAATAATTATAATTATATAATGCATTTCATCGAAAAAAAAGGCATTTAAACGAGCAAATTCTTGTATTATTGACTCACGAAAGCTACATTTGTATTAGATTTCATTAAACCCCAAACCTGATGAAACGCCTACTTATACCTCTTGCAGTTGCAACTATTGCGATAACCGCATTCAATTGCAGCGTCGAACCTTTGGATTTCAGCCCTCAGGAAATCAGCGTTTACTTAGAAGATATTTCGCTTGACGCAAACGACCCTTGCGTTGGCTCCAACCCGGAAGCCCGTATTACCAATAACGGAACAGTTCCAATGAACCTAGACATCCTGGATGAGAACGGGAATGTTGTGGGATTCGTTTATAACCTGTTACCCGGAAACACCTCTACATGGATTTCGTTTCCACCGGGAGAGATCATGTTTTCAGTCTCAAATGATTTTGTTGAAGACGAAAAGGTGATCTATGAAATGACCACATGTATGATATTTGACATGGAAGTTGCGCCGGATAATAAATTAACCTCAGCGGAACCCCAAAGCATTTAGTAGTTTTTACTAAATTTTGATTCAATAGCGAAAAAAACCCGCCCCAATTCCTGGACGGGTTTTTTTATTATCCCTGGTCTTTTGATCCCGTATTTTTAAATTTAAAAGGTCCCTGGACCTTAAATGTCAAAAAACGTTTAAACTCTTCATTTCGTCGAAAAAAGACCATTTTTGAAAAATTTGGAGTGGAATTCACTACATTGCAATGCTATTAATCAACAAATTAAAATCAGCCTGGGGCTGAAAATTTCCTCACCACTCTTGCGGATCCCTGATCCAAACCGATCATTTAACAACTAATTATTTCAATCAATCAAGGTCGACGAATTTATCGGCTAAGACGCTTATTGCATTAACAGAAGATGTTGTATGTAATACAGATTTAACCAATTGAAATAATCATTTTTCTGATGTTTTAAATAATCGGAAACCCAAGTTTTATTAATGCTATTAATCCTAACAAGACAACTAAAAACTATTAAAGATGGGTACTATTACCTCAAAGGCGCCTGCCAGAGCGTCTATTCCTGTTATTACTAACCGTTTTAACAACAAAAGATCACCGAAAATTTTATTCGGACTATTATTTTTTCTAATCATTTCAGTTCCAAATTTATCATTGGGACAAAGTGTAGACCAACTTTATCAATGGGCAAACCTTAATTTCGATTGGCAGTTTGGAAACCTTGGAACGAGCAATTCGAACTATCAGGAAGATGATACAGTTCCATATCACACTCAACTGAGTGGATTAACCCCTGGTCAGGTTTATACCATTGAAATTGAATGGGATACATCCCAAGGTGGGACTCATGCCCTGGATTACCTTACAACGTACGACAGATCCTATACACCTATCAACCCGGCAGTTGAGGCCGGCTTGGCAGACACTGTCGCTGATGACACCGAACAAATTCCCCCTGACACCATCATGCAGTCTGCAGGTACGGACTGGACAGGAACGCAGGCCCCCGGGGTTTTTACCATTTGGAATGGTACATTCGTTGATGCCAGTAATAATCCTGCAGGCGATGCCACATCTGTTTACACTCTTGACCCTGCCTCGGGATCAAATATTGTTGAACCGGCATCAGCATTAGAATCTGATTATGATGGCAACAGTGCAACGTTCATTCAGCTAACTTTTAGAGCAGACGCGGCGGAACTAGTCATCGCCTGGGGTGGGCACATTGCTGCCCAGGGAAACTGGGGCTTTGGTAATTCGGCAGGTTCTCAAACAGGATCGCCTTTTCATATGCGGATCACTGATTTCTTTATTCCTGATAATCCAACCACGACGGGGATAAATGAATTTGATCAGTTGAATGTTGGTCAGTTAGACCGTTCATTGTCTGCTGCTGCGGTTATAATTCCCGGAACTATAAGTGTTTTTAAGGATGCTCAACCAAATGATACTGAAACATTCACATTCACGGCATACGCGCCATCAGTACCGATTCGTGTAATAGACGGGCTACTTGACCTGAATAATGACGGAGTAATTGATTCCGGGGACGCTGGCACCTTTGATGGAACGACTGTGATTGCCGGTAGCCTTGATATGAATGCAGATTCAAGCATTGACCAAAATGATGACGGTATTCTGGGCAGCGGTAATTCAACGATTGATGTGATAGATGGTAAATTGGATATTTACAATGACGGTGCTATTTCTTCTTTAGACGACGGTAAAGCTGATTTTTCTGTCAAATTTAATTTCTCACTGGTTGATGACGGTATTAACCCAAACCTGTCAACTATCCTGCTTTATCCTTCAAGCTGGACGATTACCGAGTTGGCAGAAGAGAATTGGACGCTTTCAGCAATAAACACTACTGGAGATAGTACCGCTTCCAATGCAATTCCAGATGGTTCGAACGAAGGCTCGGTAACTCTAACAGTGACCGAAGCTGATGTATCAAGCATTACATTCGTGAATACAATCGATAACGTATTACCCCTGGCAGTTGATGACAGTAACTCGACTACGGAAGACATAGCGGTAGGCGGCAATGTACTAACCAATGACGACCAGGGTGATGCACCGGCTACGGTAACGGCTTTTGATGCGACCAGCGCCAATGGTGGAACGGTAACAGTAGATCCTAATGGCGATTACACCTACACACCACCAACTGGTTTTGTAGGCACCGATACCTTTACTTATACCATCACGGACGATAATGGGGATACCTCCACCGCGACTGTGACGATCACGGTAACTGATGATGGCGCTCCGGTGGCAGTTGACGATAGTAACACAACCACGGAGGATACTCCGGTTAGCGGCGACTGGATCACCAATGACAATATGAATGATGATGCGGCCTTAGAAAGTTACACCCAACCGGCCAATGGTTCGGTAGT
>JBFKFP010000124.1:0-8613 GCA_041618535.1 Flavobacteriaceae bacterium | reverse complement strand
TAGGTCCATGTTCTTGTTATGGTTTCCGGACAACTCTGTCCGTCGCTCACATCCGTACCCTGGACCATTCCGCTGCCGTCGCAGTTGTCTGTCCAGGACAACATACCTGCAGCTGGCACATCATCTGCACATTGATAGGAAATTTCAGTTGGAGTATCCTCAAAAGTTGGCGGGGTGTTATCCTCTACAATTACGGTTTGATTCGCAGATATAGTTCTACCACAATCATCTGAAAATGAATAGGTAACACTAAAAGACCCGCATGAAGAATCAAAGGGTTCGGCCACTCCCTGAACTTGTCCGGTAATTGCGCATGCTCCAGCGGTTATACCGTTAGAATACGAAAGGGAGCCAGGTATGAAATTTGCCAATTGCCCACAATCGATTGTAATATCTTCAACACTTTCGAATTCAGCCATCGGAGCAGGATCGACAAATATATTTATCTTATGGATCGTTGAATTTCCGCAATCATCAACAGCAACCCATGTTCTGACCACTACACCTCCCTCACATGCCAAACCAAGCCCAGAGGTGTCATCATATCCGTTTGCCTTATTCTTTCCGTCAGTACAGTTATCAGTAAAGTTAAGGGAATCAAGTGAAGGGATTTGATCAATACATGAAACTGTTATATCCTGAGGATATGATTCCAATACCGGAGATTCGTAATCACCACCGGAATAATAAAGCACGATAGGATCTGTAAAGTTTCCGCAATCGTCAAAAATCTCATAAGTAATATTACCTTTCCATAAGCAGTCATCTCCCTTGAAGAGAGGAGTTTTCGTGACGTTCACATTTCCGCAATTATCAGAGAAAAGAGCCGCGATATCAGCTTCAGACGGTCCGGTAGGCTTGTCTGCATAGCAAAGATTCAGACCAGACTCACCTGTTGGTACGTCGGCATTCTTATCTATTTCCGGAGGTAAGGTATCAGCTCCGCCATAATTAATCTCAACGGAAGTTGAATTTCCGCAATCGTCGGAAATTTCATAAAGGTAGGTCACGCTCCACTGACAGTCGTTGCCCTCTGGAATGCCTGATTTTACCACCGTTACTTCTCCACAGTTATCAGCAAATAGTGCGGCGATTTCTGTTTCAGACGGACCGCTCGGTATTTCATTGTAGCAGAGTTTCAAACCCTGAGTGCCGGAGGGAAGATCTCCGATCAGTTCAGGTGCTGAAATATCTCCTCCATCATAGTCTATTTTTAACGGGAGAAGGTCTTGACCGTCACAGGTTACGAAATACGTATAGATTACTTTCCAGCTGCAGTCATCACCAATGATCTCTGTGTTTAATAATACTTTAATTTCACCATCCGGACACTGAGCCTCATACGCAACAGCCACTTCCTCTAATGTGAAGGGTGCTCCGGGGGCATCAGCCAGACATGTATTGAAAGATGAATTCTGAGCTAGAAGGTTTATAGTACTCATCAACAGTAATCCTAACAGCCATATTTTGCGAATTTCCCTATTAAAATATTTTGCCCGACATAAAAAATCTCTTGAGATATTTGGCTCTAAAAAGCCTTTCAAAAGAGAAGATGTTGAAGTTATGTTTTTCATTTTAGTTTAAGGTTAGTTAAAAAAACGAGTCAAAGACTTTTATTATATCATTCAATGGGTTTTACAGTTTCAAAATTTGTTTCCCATTATTTATAATCAGACATACTTAGATTTAAAAAAATCTAAATGCATAAAGAAAGTCTTCGAAAACACGAAGATTCTTATCCACGACTAAAACATAGATTAATGAAATTTATCTAGAAATAGGGCTAACTTGCTATTAATCAACCCTTTATGAAATATTACCAGTCAATAATAAAGAAATATTGTCAGGTATTAGTTCTCAAATCAATTCAAATTAATACTAAAACCTAATAAAGCCAATATTAATTAGATTAAATTCGAAAAAATCAGTTGTAAAGAATGAGTGTACCAGAATTGTAGTATTTCATTGTAGCTCAGTTATTTTGATAAAAAATCGATGTGCATGAATACATATTTTGAAGCTAAAAATCGGGCGATATTCTGATATTACATCTAAGAATAAAGAGGCGTCTCCATTGAGGATACCCCTTATAACAATAAATATATTCAAAATTTATTCTATTCCTTTACCAAATTCCATTATGCGCCGAATACCCCAATTCTTAGCTTGTTGAGTTATTACCATTTGTTCAGAAAAACATTAAAACGGAAGATCGGATAAATCCACATTCCCTCCTGATAAAATAATGCCGATTTTTTGATCAGAAAATTTTTCTTTTTCCCTGAGCACTGCAGCCAGGGTAACTGCTGAAGAAGGCTCCACCACGATCTTCATGCGTTCCCAAATAAGTCGCATGGCTCCAACAATCTCCTCTTCGGTCACCCTGATAATGGTTTGAACATGTTGCCGGATTATTGGAAAATTCTTATCCCCTAACTGGGTCTTCAAACCATCGGCAATGGTATTCGTAGTTTTATTTTTTTCGATCTTTCCACTGATAAGCGATCTGTAAGCGTCATCAACCTCAAAGGGTTCAGCCCCGATAATTTCATAATTCTCTGATAAGGCATTGGCGGCAAGTGACGTTCCGGCTATGAGTCCGCCACCACCAACCGGAACCACAATCTTCTCCAGTTCATGATGATGCTCGAGCAATTCCAGGCAAGCGGTTCCCTGACCGTAAATGACCTCTAAGTCATTAGACGGGTGCACGAAGGTGGCCCCGGTCTCTGCAATGATTTTTTGAGCGGTTTGCTCTCTGGCTTCGAGCGTTGACTCACATCTGTAAACGTTGCCACCGTAAGTTTTCACAGCATTCACCTTAACCTGTGGTGCACTGTCGGGCATGACTATATGGGCCTCTATACCCACTGATTTAGCCGCCAGGGACAGGGCCTGGGCAAAGTTTCCCGATGAATGGGTGACCACTCCCTTGTTGCGTTGCTTTTGATCCATTAATAAAATGGCATTGGTCGCTCCACGGATCTTGTATGAACCACCCCTTTGGAAATTCTCGCATTTAAAGAACAAAGAACAGCCCGCTATCTCATCAAGCAAACGAGACCTTAACACAGGTGTTCGATGAATATGGGAGTTGATTCGGTTCTTGGCATCAACAACAAAACGGGACTGATCATTCATATTTGCGGAGAATAATTCAAACTTATATTTTCAAAGATTAAAGATAGGACTCCCTCCTGATTTGTTAAAGCAATACAACATCTTCATTTTTAATTTTTTTGGTAATTAGGGGCAAACTCTCTAAATTGTTTTTAGTTTTCGGCCTTAAACAGTGCAGAAAGCCAGACAAATAACTAACTTAAATCAATTATTATGACTGACACAAACAAACCGACAACCGTATTTTGGGTCGTTGCCATCCTGGCCACTATCTGGAACATTCTTGGAGTAGCCGCGTACCTCGGTAACGCTTTTGCCACCGAAGAAACCATAGCTGCCATGCCCCAGGCCGATCAGGACTATATGAACAATATGCCTGCCTGGGTGACGGCTGCATTCGCGATTGCCGTTTGGTTCGCACTTGCCGGCTGCATCGGCCTGTTAATGCGTAAAAAGTGGGCCGCTCCTTTATTTGTTCTTTCCTTGTTAGGCGTTGTAGCACAGCAGATCTACAACTTTTTTATGCAGGATTATATCAGCCTTGAGGGTACCAGGATAATCATGCCCATAATAGTGCTGGTTGTTGCTGTTTTCCTGGTCTGGTATTCCAGGAGCCAAAAGGCCAAAGGTGTTTTATCTTAAGAAGGCATTGAAAAATAAATTTAAAGTGATTATTTTCTGATGTTTTTAAGCCACTTGAAATTGAAAATCTGAAATTATTATATTTAAAACCCTGCTTGAAGTCAGGGTTTTTTTGTTTTGAATCTCAAACACATCATTTAATGAAATATTACTCCCTGCTGCTCTGCTCCCTAATGCTGACCGGACTATCCTGTAAAGAACAAGCTGCCATGCCAATAGAAGAAGACTTAATCTCCAGGGCCAAAGCCATTCATGATAGGGTCATAACCATTGATACCCATTGTGATATCGACCTGAGCAATTTCACAGATTCCATCAATTACACCCAGGACCTCGATGCACAGGTCAATTTGCCGAAAATGCGGCAAGGCGGGCTTGACGTACCCTGGTTTATCGTTTTCACCGGACAGGATTCATTAAACGAGGCCGGATACGCTAAAGCCTACGAAAATGCGATGTCGAAATTTGATGCCATTCACAGGCTGGTCAGGGATTATGCTCCCGACCAGGTTGAGCTGGCTTTGACATCGGATGATGTGAGGCGAATCAACGCCAAAGGGAAAAACGCTGTAATGATCGGCATAGAGAACGGTTATCCAGTTGGTACGGATGTTTCCAATGTTGAGAAATTCTATAACCTCGGTGCGCGATATATGTCATTGGCACATAACGGTCACAGCCAGCTTTCCGACAGTAATACGGGTGAAGAGAACGACGAATGGCTGCATAATGGCCTGAGTGAATTGGGAAAGGAAGTTATAGCTGAAATGAACAGGCTGGGAATGCTAATAGATATCTCCCATCCATCCAAGGAGGCGATCCGTCAAATGATAGAGTTGAGCGAAGCTCCGGTAATAGCATCCCATTCATCTGCAAGAGCTCTTTGTGATCACTCCCGTAACCTTGATGATGAGCAGTTGGAATGGGTTAGAGAAAATGGTGGTGTTGTCCAGACAGTGGCGTTCGAGGCCTATGTGAGCAAGGAGAAAAGCGATGCAAGGGGTGAAAAGCTCAAGCAACTGCAAAAAACCCTTGCCGATTCTATGCAGCTAAGATGGTTTGAATCGATCGCAGATATCAGGGCTTCGGATATGACCGAAGAGGAACGTGAGACCAGTGAAGCCGATTTCTGGGAGATAAGGAGAATTTCACGAATAAAAGCAAAGAACAGAGCCGACTTCCCACCCAGGGTAAATGTCTCCGACTTTGTTGATCATATCGATTACCTTGTTGAAAAAATAGGCCTGGATCATGTAGGGATAAGCAGCGATTTTGATGGTGGCGGAGGTGTAGAAGGCTGGGATGATGCTTCAGAAACCTTTAATGTTACTCTTGAGCTCGTTAAAAGAGGATATACAGAAGAGGAGATCTCGGCCCTCTGGGGAGGAAACCTACTAAGGGTTCTTGATGAGGCTGAGGAAATAGCACAGACCATTCAGGCCAAACAATAAAAAAACCACGCCTGAGCGTGGTTTTATCCTTTTAAGAAATCTTGATTGTCTTAGCTGGTTTTCTGACTTCTTCTTTCTTAGGAAGGTTAAGTATCAGAATACCTTCGTTGTATCTGGCGCTTATTTTTTCCGCATCGACGGTTTCAGGCAGGTTGAATGACCTTTTAAAAGAGCGATAACCGAATTCCCTTCGGGTGTAGTTCTCGTTCTTATCTTCATTTTCGGTTTTAACTTCTGCAGAAACAGTTAGAAGATTATCGTCCAGATCGATATTAAAATCAGATTTCTTCATCCCTGGTACCGCCATTTCAATAGCAACCTCAGAATCGGTTTCCTTAATATTCACGGCAGGCATGCTGGTGCCACCATGGAAGTCCATTTCTTCTCCGAAGCTTTCGTTAAAGAATTCATTAAAAAAATTAGAGAATGCAGGGAATGTGGTTAATCCATATGCTCTCTTATTTCTATCGTTTTTTGTTCTTGGAATTAGAAGTGTCATAATTTTTCAATTTTTGTTAAACTAGGTTTACAAATCTTTTTCACTTCTTGTATAGCAAATAGAATACCAGGAGAAATTTACTGAAAAAATTTCAGGGTTACTGACATTTTTTCAGTCTACTTTACTTAATTACAGGACATTACGTCATAAAATCAATAATTGATCAGATCGAGCAGGGCCTGCTCAAAACGTGACTTGGGAAGGAACTGTTCCTCCAATTGAGGTGCAAATGGAACAGGTGTCTCAAGGCTTCCCACCCGTTTAACGGGGGCATCAAGAAACTCAAAGCAATTTTCCATTATCAAAGCTGAAATATCGCTCGCTATCCCGCCAAATAGTGTATCCTCCTGCAGCACAATGGCTTTTCCTGTTTTCTTAACTGAATTAAACACGGTTTCGGTATCCAGTGGCTGCAGCGTCCTGAGGTCGATCAAATCTGCCGATATTCCGGGATGCTTTTCCAGAGTCTCCAGAGCCCAGTGTACACCGGCTCCATAGCTTATAATGGAAACTGTTTCCCCTTCCTTGATCAGCCTGGCTTTACCGAAGGGTATGGTATAATAATTTTCAGGTACATCTTGCCGGATACTCCGGTAAAGGGCCTTATGCTCAAAAAACAACACAGGGTTAGGATCCTCAACAGAAGTCGCCAATAGACCTTTGGCATCATAAGGGAAAGCCGGATAGACAACTTTCAATCCCGGGGTCTTGGTAAACCAGGCCTCATTGGTCTGAGAATGAAACGGACCAGCCGCAACCCCAGCTCCACAGGGCATTCGCAAAACAACGTCAGCATTTTGATTCCACCTGTAATAAGTTTTGGCCAGGTAATTCACAACCGGGTTAAACCCGCTGCTGATAAAGTCGGAGAACTGAAGTTCAACGACACTTTTAAAACCAGAAATAGACAAGCCCATGGCTGCCTCAATAATACCGGATTCACAAATAGGTGTATTGCGCACCCTCTCCCTGCCAAAGCGTTCAACAAAGCCTTCCGTGATTTTAAAAACTCCACCATATTCCGCAATATCCTGACCCATGATGATGAGATTTTCATGCTCTTCCATGGCCTGGCCAAGTCCTTCTGAAATAGCATCAACCAGTCGTATTTCTTTAGTTTTATCTGATGGCTTAATATCTTGATATACATAGGTTTTGTAAACATCACCTAATTCATTAGTTAAATCTGGTTCCACTTCGCTTTCAGCAAATGCAATCTCAAGATGATCGTTGATCTCGTGAATGATCTCCTCTTTCATCCGGAGCTCATGCTCCTCGGTCAAAATATCCTCCTGCCTCAGAAAAGCCTGGTAATTTTCGATAGGGTCTAACAACGCCCAACGCTCCATCAAATCCTTAGGGACATATTTAATACCACTGGCCTCTTCATGCCCTCGAACCCTGAATGTCTTGAACTCGAGCAATACCGGCCTGGGGTTTTCACGAATCTCAGCTACAAGTCGTGACACGATCCTGTAAACATCAAGAACGTTATTCCCGTCAATCACGAATGCATCCATGCCATAACCCTTGCCACGATCAGCTATATTTTCGCATTTATATTGTTCCGAAATCGGTGTAGAAAGTCCATATCCGTTATTCTCAACACAAAACAAAACCGGCAAGTTCCAAACCGAAGCCACATTTAGCGCCTCATGAAAATCACCCTCACTTGTACCTCCCTCTCCTGTGAAAACAGCTGTAACTTTATTCGATTTCTTTAGCAATTCAGCTAACCCAATACCGTTGGCCACCCCAAGTTGAGGGCCAAGATGTGAAATCATCCCGACTATCTTATATGCCTGGGTGCCGAAATGGAAAGAGCGGTCCCTGCCTTTGGTAAATCCATTTGATTTTCCCTGCCATTGTGAAAAAAGCCGGTTCAATGGGATATTTCTGCTGGTAAATACCCCGAGATTACGGTGCATGGGGAGTATATATTCGTCTGGCTGAAGGGATAGAGAAACACCTACCGAAATCGCCTCCTGCCCTATTCCTGAAAACCATTTTGAAATTTTTCCCTGACGAAGAAGAATCAGCATCTTCTCCTCTATCATCCGGGGCTTGATCATATTCTTGTAAAGGTCGAGCAGAGTGTCATTTTCAATACCCGTTCGGTCAAATGACATGGTTGCATTTAGTGGTGGCGTAGAACCCATACGTAAATTTTAACCTAGCAAAAGTACTAAATTTAGGCCTCATCGGTTTTAATATTAAGCGTAAGAGTGCCTAATTTTATATCTTTGTTTATCAACGCCAAATATAGCGCTCATAATGGACAAAATTCCAAGTGTTGATCTGAAGGACTTCTTATCAGGAGATCAGGAACGGAAGCAAGAATTTATCGATAATATAGGCCAAGCGTACGAGGAAATCGGTTTTGTTGCCCTTAAAGGCCACTTCCTTGATGAAGACCTCGTAGAAAGGCTGTACGATCAGATCAAGAAGTTTTTCAATCTCCCTGTGGAAGTCAAACGGAAATATGAGATCCCGGGTATAGGCGGTCAGCGTGGATATGTGTCTTTTGGAAAAGAGAGTGCAAAGGGTAAAAAAGAGGGTGACCTGAAAGAGTTCTGGCACTTTGGCCAGTATGTTCAGAACGATCCTGAATTAGAGGCTGAGTATCCGAAAAATGTTGAAGTAGAGGAACTGCCCGATTTCAATGCGGTGGGAAAGGAAGCTTATCGCATGCTGGAAAAGACTGCAAAATATGTGCTGAGGGCCCTGGCTTTATATCTGGGTTTGAAAGAGACCTATTTCGATAACTATATTCACAACGGAAACAGCATTCTGAGGCCTATTCATTATCCTCCTATCCTGGAAGAGCCGAACAATGCGGTTAGGGCTGCTGCTCATGGCGATATCAACCTTATCACATTGTTAATGGGCGCTCATGGTCGC
>JBFKFP010000123.1:0-8687 GCA_041618535.1 Flavobacteriaceae bacterium | reverse complement strand
TCCTACAATATTCCTGAGATTCCTGTATTCCGGCCTGAAATCATGCCCCCATTCACTTATGCAATGCGCCTCGTCTATGGCCATGAATGAGATGGTTACTGAACGAAGGAAATCAATGTATTCCTGTTTGGTTAGCGATTCTGGAGCTACGTATAAAAGTTTGGTTATCCCTTTACGAATATCCGATTTTACCTGTTTTACTTCCGTTTTGTTCAAGGATGAATTAAGAACGTGAGCAATCCCATTTTCTTTGGAGACACCCCGAATGGCATCTACCTGGTTCTTCATCAAGGCGATAAGCGGTGAAACCACAATGGCGGTGCCGTCCTTAATCAGGGCCGGAAGCTGATAACAAAGGGATTTTCCTCCACCTGTGGGCATTATTACAAAAGTGTTATGCCCAGACATGATACTGTTTATCACATCCTCCTGTAATCCCTTAAACTTACTGAAACCGAAATAATGTCTTAATGCTTTGTGCAAGTCTGTTTTTCCCTGATGCACTATTCCCTCCATAATATCTGATTACATGAATCTCGTCCGGATAAGGTGAAGATTTAAGTTTGATTTATATCCGGCTTAGATTTCTCGCATAATTTATTTTTTCGTTTTTTTGTAGGTAGTTTTAAAGATATGAAAATCTTTAAAGGCATCAAACCAATTGAGTTAAATTTTGAACACCACCGAGACCATCCTGAAGTTAGCCCGAGAAACCATTCTTACTGAGAGTCAGGCTATTGAAAATTTAGCAGATATACTTGATGACGATTTTGCAAAAGCAGTTGAAATGATACTGGCTTCCAAGGGTAGGGTTATCATCACGGGAATTGGAAAATCTGCCATTATCGCGAATAAAATAGTGGCTACACTGAACTCTACAGGAACACCTGCCGTTTTTATGCATGCGGCAGACGCGATCCACGGCGATTTGGGATTGATCCTGGAAGACGATGTGGTGATTTTCCTTTCAAAAAGCGGTAACACCCCCGAGATCAAAGTCCTTGTCCCGCTCATAAAGAACGGGCCTAACAAAATGATTGCCATAACTGGAAATATGGATTCCTACCTGGCACAGCAAGCCGATTGCATCCTGAATGCCTTCGTCGAGAAAGAAGCCTGTCCTAATAACCTGGCACCCACAACCAGTACAACGGCTCAATTGGTGATAGGTGATGCCCTGGCAGTGTGCCTGCTCGAACTCCGCGGATTTTCAAGCAGGGATTTCGCTAAGTATCATCCGGGCGGATCCCTGGGTAAGAAATTGTACCTGAGGGTCAGCGACCTCTCTTCGCAAAACATGAAGCCTATGGTGTCACCCGGCACAGACATCAAAAAAGTCATCATTGAAATTACAGAGAAAATGTTAGGTGTTACCGCCGTAATCGATGAAGATGAGATTATCGGGATCATCACGGATGGTGACTTGAGGAGAATGCTGAGCAAGAGTGGTGACATCGCTAGTTTGAAGGCCAGGGATATCATGACGACAAATCCGAAACGCATCGATCATAATGCCATGGCAGTTGATGCCATGGAGGTCATGGAAACTTTTGGAATATCTCAATTATTGGTTGAAGAAAAAGGTAAATATGCAGGGGTGGTGCATTTGCATGATCTTATTAAAGAGGGAATTATCTGATGGGGAAGTCGAATCCAGATGAGATGTCCTTCCTGGATCATCTCGAGGAACTGCGCTGGCATCTGATACGAGCCACCATGGCTATTCTCATTGTTGGTACCGTGGCCTTTATAATGAAGGATTTTGTTTTTGCCATAATCCTCGGTCCCAAGAGCATGGATTTCCCTACCTATCGATTCCTTTGCAAAGCGGCTACTTTTATAGGGATAGAGACCGATTTCTGCGGCGACGAATTGCCGTTCATGATCCAGAACAGGACGATGGCCGGACAGTTTTCTGCTCACATTTGGACATCTATTACAGCGGGGCTGGTGGTGGCTTTTCCATATGTGATCTATGAATTCTGGAAATTTATTAGTCCGGGACTGTATGAGAACGAGCGAAAAAATGCTCGCGGTTTCATAATAGTGTCCTCACTTCTGTTTTTCCTTGGGGTATTATTCGGCTATTATGTGGTGAGTCCCTTATCAATCAATTTTCTTGGTACTTACCAGGTGGCAGATATCGTTGAGAATCAGATAGACCTCAGTTCCTACATCGGATTGGTGCGTGCATCGGTGCTGGCTTCAGGATTGATATTTGAATTACCTATAATAATCTATTTTCTCACCAAAGTTGGGCTGGTCACTCCGGAGTTCCTTAGAAAATATCGAAAATATGCCCTTGTCCTCGTGCTGATATTATCAGCGATTATCACCCCTCCAGATGTCGCGAGCCAGATCATAGTCGCTATCCCCGTTCTCATCCTTTACCAGGTGAGCATTTACATCTCTAAGGTTGTGATCAAAAATCAAAAGAAAAAAGAGAAAGCCAATGTCTGATATCGTATCTGAATTCAATAGTTACCGTGCGAGGATGAATGAAAAGATACTCGCCGACAATAATAAGGTCATCAAACGGATCTTCAACCTGGATACCAACGCTTACCAGGAAGGTGCCCTGGATGTCAAGACCAAAGAATTACTCGGCCTGGTAGCTTCAGCTGTCCTTCGTTGTGATGATTGCGTACGCTATCATCTGGAAACCTGTTATAATGAAGGTGTAAGCAAAGAGGAGATTGGAGAGGCTCTGGGTATTGCAACCCTTGTTGGTGGAACAATTGTGATCCCCCACCTCAGACGTGCCTATGAATTCTGGGAAGCACTGGAAAGCCAGCGTTAATATTTTAATAAATCTCGCGGGCATTGAAAGCCTTGCTAATGATTTTATTATTTTAGCCGCAAACATCAACACATGATCCTGAAAGCAGATAATCTCATGAAATCCTATTCCGGCCGTAAGGTGGTGAAGGATGTTTCCCTGACCGTTAACCAGGGAGAGATAGTAGGTTTGCTTGGACCTAATGGTGCGGGAAAAACAACATGCTTTTACATGATCGTGGGTCTGATCAAGCCTAATGGTGGAAGGATCTTTCTCGATGAAACAGAGATCACCTCCTTCCCGATGTACAGACGGGCACAAAGCGGAATCGGTTATCTCGCACAGGAAGCATCTGTTTTTCGGAAGTTGAGTATTGAGGATAACATTTTAAGCGTACTCCAACTGACCAAACTCTCGAAGAAAGAGCAACTTCACAAGATGGAATCCCTCATTGAGGAATTCGGATTAAGCCATATCCGCAAAAACAGGGGAGACCTGTTATCGGGAGGTGAACGAAGGCGTACCGAGATTGCACGGGCACTGGCCACAGACCCTAATTTCATCCTCCTGGATGAGCCATTTGCGGGAGTTGATCCAATTGCGGTGGAAGATATTCAACGCATTGTAGCCAAGCTTACCAAAAAGAACATAGGCATCCTGATCACAGATCATAACGTACAGGAAACCCTGGCCATTACAGACCGTACCTACCTAATGTTTGAAGGAAGCATTCTTAAAGCCGGTGTCCCCGAAGACCTTGCCGCAGACCAAATGGTGAGAAAAGTCTATTTGGGCCAGAATTTCGAACTGCGCAAAAAGAAGATCGATTTTTAAACTTCGTCCCCGGGTAAATTTTTCTTTTTTGGTTCCTTTTCGGCAATCAGCTTTTTCTGGTATTTACTCTGAACGATATCCGTGATAACGAGGATGGCAATAACAAAGTAGAATGTTGTTTTACTCATAGGGGTGATCTCATTCCCGAAGATAAGGAGATGAGCAAGATGTCCACCTTCAGTCAGAAGCATTATACCAACGATAAACAGGATGAACAAGCCCAATACCTCGTACATTCTGTTTTTCTGAAGGAAATCAGAGACCTTATCCGCAAGCCAGATCATGAGCAGTCCGCCGATGATGATTGCTGTTGCCATCACCCAGAAAACATCGGTAAGCGCCATGGCACTCAGGATGGAGTCGAATGAGAATACCAGGTTCATAATTATTATCATCGCTATCACTTTATTTACAGAAGATTTACCGCGATTCTGAACATCGGTATCCACTTCTTGAACTCCAACCATATGCCAGATCTCTTTCATGGCAGTATAAATGATGAAAACCCCTCCTGCCAGTACAATCATGCTATGTATATTGAATGATCCCTCCAGCACACCGGTAAAGGGTAACTTAAGTACAGGATCCTGGAAGTAATCGATAACCTTTAGAAGGATAAAAAGCAAAGCTATCCGCAGTACTATAGCCATCAAAATTCCAACCTTCCTGACGTAAGCCTGCTTTTCTTTTGGTGCATTCTTACTTTCCAGGGAGATATAAAGAAGGTTATCAAATCCCAGAACAGCCTGTAACAGGATCAGCATAAAAAGCGTAAAAATATTTTCTGCCATGGTCGGAACTATTTATTCAAAAGGGAAATAATGATATACGATAGTATGATCAATGGGATACCTGAGAACTGAAACACTGAAAGGAGAACAATGGAAATAATTATCAGCATATATCTGGCGGCATTATCCTTGAAACTCCAATTTTTGAATTTCATCGCAAGCATCTTGATCCTTGCATTCATGAGGATGCAGCTGGCAAGAGTGATTCCAAGAAGGAACCACCTATTCAGTATAACACTGTTCATCAGGTCATTGTTCTGGAACTCAAGGATCAAAGCAAACGAAATAATGAGCAGGGCATTTGCCGGTGTTGGTATCCCGTAAAAGTGTTCAGACTGATCTGTAGATACGTTGAAATTGGCCAGCCTGTAGGCTGCTGCTAAGGCTATTAACAGTCCAGAAAATGGAAGAAGGGACTCAAGGGACCAGTTAAAGCCCACCCCTAAATTCTCAGGAGAACTCCAATCAGGGCCGGATAATTTAATGAGCTGATACATCACAATTCCTGGAACAAGTCCGCTTGTCACAACATCGGCAAGAGAATCCAATTGCAACCCCAGCTCACTTCTGGCGTCTAGGATCTTGGCCAGGAACCCGTCGAGGTAATCCAATGTAATCCCGATCAATACAAAAAACGCTGCAATGTGCAATTCACCATCCATGGCGAATACCACCGCAATCCCCCCACAGAGCAGATTCAAAAGAGTTACGAGGTTCGGGATATGTTTTTTCAAGATCCGTTGGATAATTGTGATCGTAAAAATATAAAACTATTTAAGTTAAGTAGGAAAATAGGGCAATAACTGCCCTATTTAAGAGTTTATTAGGTTGAAAATTATGTGCATCTTTGTAAAAATTTTGCATTTGAGAAAGTCTTTACCCTTGCTGCTACTCTTTTGCAGCACTATGGTACTCGCCCAAACCACCAGAAAATATTCAAATGAATTCATGAATATAGGTGTGGATGCTGCTTCTCTCGGCATGGCGAATGCTGTGGTTGCTTTCAGCGGGGATGTCAATTCGGGTTATTGGAATCCCGCAGGATTGGTTCAACTTGAGGACAACCAGCTTGCCCTGATGCATTCCAGTTATTTCGCCAATATCGCCAACTATAATTATGCGGCCTATGCCATGCCGTTAGACGACCGAAGCGCCGTGGGTATATCATTGATCCGTTTTGGAGTTGATGATATCCTCGATACCACTCAGCTTATAGACGAACAGGGGAACATCAATTTCGATAATATCAAGTTGTTTTCAGCTGCAGATTACGGCCTTACCGTATCCTATTCAAGAAAGCTGCCTGTACCGGGGTTGAACTATGGTGTAAACGCCAAAATAATAAGGCGTGTTATAGGTGATTTTGCTTCCTCCTGGGGTTTTGGCCTTGATCTGGGCGTTCAGCTTCATACCGATAACAGCTGGTTCTTCGGACTGATGGCAAGGGATATTACAACAACTTTTAATGCCTGGGCCATTGACGAGGACAAATTGCAGGATATACAGAATGCCATAGAGGGGCAGAACCAGGAGGCGCCGGAAGGGACTGAGATCACCCTGCCTAAACTACAACTTGGAGTGGCGAAGGTTTGGGAGATTAATTATGATTATGTTTTAAGGGCTGAAGTGGATCTTATAATGCGATTTGAAGAAAACAACGACCTGATCTCATCCTCCTTTGTCAGTATAAACCCGGCAGTTGGATTTGAATTCGGATACTCAGACCTGGTCTTTCTGAGAGGTGGTATGGGTAACTTCCAAAACGAATTGCAGATTGACAATACGGAGCGACTGAGTTTTCAACCCAGTTTTGGAGTAGGTTTCAAATACCGTGGCATCTATATCGACTATGCTTTTACCGATATCGGTGATCAGAGCGCGGCTTTATACTCAAACGTATTCTCCCTTAAACTTGATTTCAGTATTTTTAGGTAATCATAAAAATCGTTCTATGCGGATAGTCCTTCTCTTTCTGTTGCTTGTATTAAATCCGCTTTTTAATGATGCCCAAAATTCAGTTCTTTCAGACAATGCCGAAATAAGTCTTTTAACCGTAGGGCCAGGAAAAGTGCTGAATGATACTTTTGGTCACAATGGTTTAAGGGTTAGGGATCCTATCAATAACATCGATGTTGTCTTTAACTACGGGGTGTATGATTTTAACGCCCCTAATTTCTATCTGAAATTTGCGCAGGGCAAATTGGATTACATGATCGGCGCAAATCGTTATTCCGATTTTTTCAACCTCTATACCTATCAGAACAGAAGTATACAGGAGCAGGTCTTGGACCTCGATCAGGAGGAAAAACAGGGGCTTTATAATTTTTTGCTGAATAATTACAAACCCGAAAATCGTTATTATCTCTACGATTTCTTTTACGATAATTGCGCCACGAAAATGCGCGATGTGGTTGAATCTAATGTGGAGGAGGTGATATTTACCGTGCCGGGTAACCTGGAGAAGAAGACTTTTCGTGAATTGATATATGAGCATGTAACCCGGAATTCATGGGGCAGCTTTGGGATTGACCTGGCTCTTGGCTCGGTAATCGACCGTGAAGCGAGCCCTGACCAGTATATGTTCCTGCCCAAATACATTTTCGAATTCTTCGAGGTAGCTGAAAGATCAGACGGTAGTTTATTGGTACGTGAAAGCAGGACTGTTTTTAAACCGCGCCCTGAATCAAAAGGACTGGCCTGGATTTATAGTCCGCTAGTGATTTTATCCATCCTCAGCCTGTACATCATCTATTTGACCGTGAAGGATTGGAAGAACAAATATCACAGGCTTTGGATAGATCGTTCCATTTTTATTATATCGGGTATCACAGGATTGGTTATCCTGTTATTGTGGTTTGCGACAGATCATACGGCTACAGCCAATAATTACAATCTCTTATGGGCATTCCCATTGAATTTGTTCTTCATCGGGCAGAGTGGGAGGGCCAAACCCGGCAACTGGTTCAGGAGGTACCTTAAATTTCTGCTCATCATGCTTGTTCTGATGGTCTTTCACTGGATGACCGGCGTGCAGGTATTCGCAATCGGGCTTGTCCCTATCCTCATCTTGTTAGTAATTCGTTACATTTTCCTGATTCATATCCTTAAACCGGAACTTGCAATTTCCACTGGTTAAAACTTCAGCTGATCACTGTCCTCGATAATAGAGGATGGTACTAATGGTTTTTACTATGATGTTGAAGTCGAGAAAAAAGCTTCGTCTCTTCATATAGAAAAGATCGTATTGCAGTTTGGTCAGACTGTCCTCCACCGATGAGCCATAGCGCATTTTAACCTGGGCCCAGCCGGTAAGACCGGGTTTAATGATGTGCCTGGTCTCGTAAAAGGGTATGACCTCAGACAATTCCTTCACAAATACGGGCCGTTCGGGCCTGGGCCCAATAAGTGCCATATCACCATTTAATACGTTTAAAAACTGGGGGAGTTCATCTATCCTGGAATTCCGTAAGAACCTGCCAAAGGTTGTCACTCGTTTGTCTCCTTCCTCAGCCCATTGAGCACCTTTTGACTCAGCATCAGGGACCATGGTTCGTAGTTTTATAATTTTAAAGATTCGGCCGTTCTTCCCTACCCTTTCCTGCCGGTAAAATAACGGGCCTCTGTTCGCTATAAGGTTACCGAGGAGAACTAGTGGGAGTATTAGCACCATAAAAAGCAAGCCAAAAAGGGAAACTAAAACATCCATCACTCTTGAAAACAATCGATAGAGTTGATTTTTGTTGCTCCGGCTGAACGGGAAATACCTGTAGAAATCCCTGCCGACGAATTGAACCGGTATACGGTGGACTATGGCCTCATAAACCTGCGACAACTCACGGATGAGATGACCTTTTTCAACAAGATCTATCAAATCAGAGTAAAGTCGAGGTGTGATGGCATTTTCATTGTAAGTGGCGACTACAATCTCAGTGATCTTTTTCTCAGCAATTATGGATTTAATTTCTCCTGAAGGGAACAGTTCAACCCCTTCAACCATGGTCTCGTCAAATGGTGTTGTATTTATATAACCGACGATATCGTAATATGGATCTATTGATCCTAGGGTTTCGGTCAATGATTTGACCTGATCCGGTTCCCCGATTATCAATACGCGTTTATAAAATCTTGGAGAACCAAACAGGTTCATGTAAATAAGTCGCCAGATAAAAACAGTAAGCAGGATGATCAGGTAAAAATAGACTATCTCGATTCGTCGTTCTGGTAAAAAAGGTGTGAGAACCGGTGTGAGCAGATAAAATAAAACGGTAGTTGAGGCCATTAAG
>JBFKFP010000122.1:0-8826 GCA_041618535.1 Flavobacteriaceae bacterium | reverse complement strand
TTCCCTTCTAACCGCCCAGCCATCTTCATGGGGGACCACATGCTGGTGCCAGGTGCGTGGCTTTGATTCCCGGCGGAAGTTTTCGTAGAACTTTTCAAGGATCTCTATTAAGGATCGAAGGAAGGATTTTGAATTCTCTGGCATCTCTTTTATTATGTATGATCAGTAAAAATAACAATTTGTGGTAAATCATTTAGGGACCAGGTACTAGGAACTAGAGAGTATATATTAATTATAATTGGGTATAAGAAAGTATCGAAAACAATTGTTTAATGTCCTTTCTTTTTTCCATTGATGAAAAAAGTAACTACCCACCTCTGCATTGCAGATTCGGGCAGGCCCGCCTTCTCTTTGTTCATTCGGGCAAGCCCGCCTTCTCTTCGTTCATTCGGGCAAGCACGCCTTCTCTTCGTTCATTCGGGCGAGTAGTCGTGAAGCGTGAGTATTTTAAGACACAAGGATTATTAGCAGACGTCATAGCGAGCCATGAATTGAGAATCTAATTCATGGTGTAGCTATCTCCTTATCTATAGTCTGCATTTTATGAGATTGCCACGTCGCAAGCCTTTCGCCTTTCTCCTCGCAATGACATTGGCTTTAATGACGAACACTTGAAAACCAAATTGATGCAACGCATCGAAACCTAGAAACAGCAAGCATAGGTGAACAAGAAACCCGAGATCCAGGAAAGCAAAGCTTGACGCGGGTTTTTGAGAACGGTTTTGCGAAGCAAAAATGCCTCGGTTTCTGCGCCCTTTCCTGCCCGCCTCATTTATCTATTTATGGTGGCAGGCGGGTTTGCTTCATTTTTTGGGCGAGCAAAAAATGAAGTTAAAAATAAAACTTCGTTTTGCATCAAGGTAAAATGAACATATTATCAGACTGTGAGGTCATCCCATATTACGCGACTACTCGCAATGACATTAAAGCAACGATCGGGCACTAGGAACTAGGAACTAGGCACCAGGAACTAGGAACTATCCCCTCAGTTCCTTACTTTTAATTAAATTACCGTCCATGTGCTATCAAACCCGGCAGATCCGCACCGTAAAAGACCTTGAGCTCCGCTTTAATGTTGGCCTGGTAAACGAGGGTTACCGGCCCGTTTTCGACCGGCCGGCCTTTCACCTGAACGGCTTTGCCCACCCCAATATGCTGGTGATCCCGCAGGACAAGCCCGAAGTGCTGGCGCCAGGGGTTTGGGGCATTGTACCGGACAACAAGCAGCCCGATGAGATCCAGGGATATTATAAGGAATCGGTGCGATATGGATCGGGGCTGAACGCCCAGAGCGAGAAGCTTTTCAATCATTTTATTTACAGGAATGTAGCCCTGACCCAGCGTTGCCTGGTCCCGGTGACCGGGTTCTTTGAGCCCCACCATCATTTAAAGAAATCTTACCCATATTATATCCACCGGCAGGATGATGAGACCATGGCCCTGGCAGGGATCTACACGGTCATCGGCACTTATATCACCTTCTCTGTCCTGACCCGGGAGGCCTCACCCATGCTGGCCGCCATTCACAACAAGCGCAAGCGGGAACCGGTGATGCTGCATCCATCGCTGGAACAGGACTGGCTCCTCCCCGACCTCAGTCAGAGTGATGTCATGGAAATGGTCAACACCCCATATGAGTACGACGCTTTGGAAGCTTATACGGTTTCAAAGGATGTGCATAACAGTCATGTGGATTCCAATCGGGAGGATATTACGGATAGGATGGAGTATCCGGAGTTACAATCTTTGTTTTAATTAGGGACCTTGTGCCGGGTGACAGATATAAATTCTTAAGTTTCTTCCTGAGAAAGGCAAGCATTTTGCTGATTTCGTACGACTTGGAAATCAGATCCTTCTGCAACGTTGTTTGAGAATGATATGGCGGATCTCGTTATTTGGTCTTGGAAACCATAATCCTTTAAATGTTTGAAATAATCATAAATCTCAATGGTAAGTTCCTGATTTTTCTCCCATACGATTATCACCTCAAAACTTTTGATTCCCATTCAATATATATAGAATTTTTTCTACATTTTTACAATAAGAAAAACATTTTCTATCACCAGTTTAATGGCACCTGCCACCCCATTTCTGTTAACTGATAATGGCTATTAATAACTATTCAGGCCATTGAATAATCGAAGATCCTCGATAAAAACGGTATAAGTATCGAGAAAAATGCCGGAATTAGGATAATAATCATTAATTTTCATTGATCAATTAATTAATCCCATGAAGACATTTTCCCTCAATCTGTTAGCATGCCTATGTGTTTGTGCTTCCCTGTATGCTCAAGAGCCAATTCTTGATAAAAACGCAGCAATCCTATTTGAAAACAGCAACAGCACATTATCCAATGCCGAAAAAAACGAGATTTTTAAAAAAACCGGTTTTGCTCTGTCGGCAAATGGCAGCCAGTTCTTTTTAAAAGACGATCTGAAAACTGCTGATTCTCCTTTTGATGTCAGGGTTATTCCACTCGATCTGAACTTTGACGGCATTGAAGAGATAGCAATCGAATTTGGTAATTTAACTGACTCCCCGGGCATAACTGAAGTGAACACCTTTTTATTCGTAAAGGACATGGAAGGTAATTATTCTGTAAATTTCGGGTCAAAGGGAACCCTTGTGTTCCTAAATCTTAATCCGCTTACACAGCCTGATATTCTATTCAGAAGTCGAAATCCCGGATTTCCAGTTTGGCGCTGGGACGGCATGAAGTACAACATGCATGAGCAATTCGACAACAAGCGACTCAGAAAAATGGAGATCACTTATCTATCTGAAGCTAGTCGTGACTACACTGTTAAAGCGAAAAAATAAGTTATCTGTTAGTGGTTTCTTCATAAAAACCTCTTTCCAATAACCAATAACTTCTAGCAGAGGATTCAGTCCTTCCCTATCCTGGTATAAGTCCGAATTACGGCAATGGCCCAGATGATAACTAAAACGGAGACAACCACCGAAAACCAAAGTACTACATCATTTGCTTCCATGTTCCACGAGTTTGAAGAAGATTATTAGACCCATCAACATGGGAGCCCAAAGGCCGATAAATAGTCCGTGCATCTGATCGCCGGACAGGAATAAATACTCGGCGACAATGATAATAATGACGCAAAGCAGCAGCATGAGAAAATAACCCGTGCCAATTTTCTTGATGAAATTCATTCGAATTAGGTTTGTTGGTCTCTCAATATAAGTAAAAATTCAATTGATGGTAAATCCTTTGAGTAAGGATTTAACTTACTTATTAAGAGGATCTAAACAGATGCCGCAAGTTTAACAGGAACCATGTACTAGGAACCAGGTACTAAGTACTAGGTACTAGTTAATAGGAACCAGGAACTGAATTTACTCCTTCCCGCTTTTCTGATAAAAGAGATTGTACTTCCTTTTCGACAACAATCCTAATAGCGCAATAATTCCAAGTGATATCCCGATAAACTTCAGGCTCACGATCTGGTCGCCGCTGGCGTATGAGTGCAGCCCGGCCAGGTAGAAGTTGACACCGAAATAGGTCATCATGATACTACCAAATGCAAGTATAGCCATCAGGTTGAACAACCAGCGTCCACGCAGTCCCGGAATTAGTCGCATATGCACCACGAAGGCGTAGATGATGATTGAGATCAGGGCCCATGTCTCTTTGGGGTCCCATCCCCAATAACGGCCCCAGCTCTCATTGGCCCACATTCCGCCAAGGAAGTTACCTATGGTCAGCATCACCAATCCGACTGTGAGGGACATTTCATTCACCACCGTAAGCTCCTTGATATTCAGATTCATCTTTTTCCTGTTCTTCTTATTGGTTAGGATCATCAGAATAAGTGACACTACACCTAATATCATTCCCAGCGTAAACGGCCCGTAGCTACCCACAATTACCGCCACGTGTATCATCAGCCAGTAAGAATTCAGCACCGGTTGAAGGTTGGCAATGCTCGGATCCATCCAGTTCCAGTGGGCGATCATCAGGATCATTGAAGTTACAAAAGCCGTTGCGGCAATGGTAAGCTGGCTCTTCCTTCCGAAAAGCAGCCCAAACAGCATCGTGGCCCATGCCACATAGATCATACTTTCGTAAGCATCACTCCATGGCGCATGCCCCGATACATACCAGCGTACGACGAGCCCTGCAGTATGCACGGCAAACAGTCCGACGATGATCCATTTGAATAGGTTTACCAATCCGTTTATCGCTCTACTTCGCTCCTTAAAGATCTGAACGATCAGGAAGATAAACATGAGCGTACCGGCATACATATACCAGCTGAAAAGTTTCTTGAAGATATCGTATTTATTGTAGAGAACTTCCGTCTCGATCTTTTCTTCCGGGATCATTACATCGCCACCAAGATTCTGCTGGGTCTTCTTTATGGCAGCAAGCAGCTCATCGGCCTTGGAATAATCACCGGTGACTTTGGCTTGATTCAGGTTGACGAGGTAAGCCGTAAAGCCGGTATTGATAAAGTTTCCATACAGGGAATCCTCGAACTTGTAATTCCCCTCTCTGTACTCTTTGGGTGAGATCCAGAGATTGTTCTCATCGCCAGGTACAGGGAAGAGTTTCAGGGCCCTGCCATCGATGGTATTGTAAAGGAGGTTTACTCTTTGGTCGGTTTCCTTGAATTCCTTCTGAAAGGCATTCGGCACCTGCGCTTTATAAGCTTCCTCGAGGTAAGGCGCAAGCTTGTATCGGCCATTGTTCGTAAAGAAATCGGCCAGGGTAGCATACTTATCTTCGTTGGAAACCCCTATTATCCTTCTGATGGAATCTGCCTTTTTACTTCTAAGATAGATGACCGGGACGTTGTACCAGAGGAACGGACTCTCGTTCATGCTCAGGAAGATCTGGTCGGCATTATGGCCGTCGTAGCTGTCGTATTTGGTCAATTTCCGAAGCAATTCAGAAGCGTAGGTATTAATAGGTTTCATCCTTCCGTCGAGGTCCTGGATAACGAGTTTTCCGAATTTCGCCGCCTCTTCCGCCTTGGTGATGTTAGCCCTGAGGATGGAATCAACCTGGGCCTTGTTCGGACGGCCAAAATTATGCACGGGTCCTTCCTGGTCTACGACAGCCGTCGAATCCACTTGTCCGAAAGCTGAGATGCTTAATATCAGCATGGTAGCAGCTGCCAGTTTGGTCTTCTTTCTCTTGATTTTGTTCAGGTATTTCCGAAGTGAATCGAAACGGGTTCCCGGTGCAAACATGATCGCCATCAGTCCGAAATACAGAAGGAAGTAGCCAATGTATGTCAGGAGTGTCCCCCAGTAGTCATGGTTCACCGAAAGGATTGTTCCCTTCTCATCCGGGTCGAATGAGGCCTGGAAAAAGCGGTAGCCCCTGTGATTGAGTATATTGTTCATATAAATGTGGAAATCGAAATCACCTTCCTTCTCATCAAAGACGGTAATCTTACTTTCATAGGAAGAATAGGAATTCTTTGTCCCTGGATAGCGCTCTGCGATAAAATCGTTCAGTTTTATTGAAAATGGTAATTCCAGGACTTTTGCCCCATATTTAAAAGAGAAATCCAGCCCGCCTACAGATACCTGGCGGAACGGGTTGTTATAGCCCGAGCCCCCAAGCACTCCTACCTGCTCAGATTCTCCGTTTGCCGTCACCTTGAGTAAAATCCCTTCCTGCGCTTCCCCTCTCATAAGGTCTGATTTCTCCACCACCGCGAATTTCCCTTTAACCGGCGGACCAGGGATCACGAAGGCCTGTCCGTCTATCACATAGCGTGAACGCAAAACCAATGGTTGCAGGCTGTCCTTGACCAGCGGACGGGTTTCCATGTTGGCCATGGCCATGAACTCTCCTTCATATGGTGAATAAATGCTGATAGTACTGTCTGTAGTAACGATATTGATGGCACCATGGGTAGGTTTATTAAAAGCCCAGAGCTTGCCATGGACGTTTTGAGTTTGCTCATCCTTCAGGAAGTGGTTGTGCGGACCAGAGTCTGTGGCTTCAACGATTTTGAGATAGGTCTCCCCTTCCGGGTCGGGAACGATATCTTCTTCAGCTTCGGCTATGAAGTCAAGCATTTCTATTTTGACATCGGTATCTCCATAACTGGTATTGGCCTTGAATGAATTTTCCAGTCTGGGTGAGAAATCTACCTCATCATGACGAACTAACCGCTGAGGCTGACCATCTATCATGTAATCCCCATCAATATATGTAGTGATATAGGTTTTCTGTGAAAGAAATTTGTTCTCGGTGGCTCCTTCCCGAATTCCCATCATACCTTCATATCCTACATATCGTGTAACGAAAGCACCCAGCAGGATGAAGATAAATGAAAGGTGAAGGACAAGAACGGTCCATTTCTCCTTCCGCCAGAGTTTATATCGGAATATATTCCCGGAGAAGTTTACAATGAACATGGCCATTATCCCCTCGAACCACCAGGTATTATATACGAGCCGGCGCGAATATGGCGTTGGAGATGTCTCCATCCCGGCGTCCATAAATGTACCAACTGCCATAGCGGCCGCGAAAGCAATAAACAAAAAGGCTGTTAAACGAGTCGAAAAAACGAGGTCTCCGATTTTTTTAAGCATAGTGTGGGCAAAAAAATAAACTGTGCAAAGTTAATAAATTAGCTCTTCAAAGTTAAATGGAATGAGTCTTAATAAGGATGATTTTTATCATTTTTTTATTAGTGGTTAGTGGTTAGTGGTTAGTAGCTAGTATGATCTTCAATTTAATTAAGATTAATCATACCGATAACTGCAATCTAACCTCTGAAGACTCACCACTAACGACTAACCACTAACGACTAATAACTGTCAATTACCTGAATTAAATATGTATTTTTACCACATGCTCAATGTATCGCTTATAGGTGCCGGAAATCTTGCCACGCATTTATTCAAAGTCTTTGACAAGGCAGATGAAATAATTGTCAGCCGCTGGTATAGCCGGAATTTAAATAAGATCAAGTCCTACGCAAACAGAACCGAGATAATCGACAAACTGGATGATCTGAAAGCTGCTGACATCTGCATCATTGCCATAAGTGATGATGCCATTGCTGGTGTTTCACAGCAGCTGCCCTTTACCGATCGGTTGGTTGTTCACACCTCCGGCAGTGTCGGCATTCACGAACTGGATGGGAAAAATCGTCGTGGTGTCCTTTATCCGCTTCAAACATTCTCAGAGGAGGCAGAGGTCGATTTCGGCCAGGTTCCGTTTTGCCTTGAAACCCTCGACAAGGACGACCTGACAATTCTCCGGCAACTGGCCGGTTCAATCGGAAGCCCTTATTACAGGATCAGTACAGAGCAGCGACAGACTCTGCATCTTGCAGCAGTTTTTGTGAATAATTTTGTAAACCAATTGTACCGCGTAGGTCACGAGATCACCGACATTAAGAATATTCCATTCGATATTCTCAAACCTCTTATCTTAGAGACCGCAAAAAAGGTTCAGCATATGTCTCCGTTTATGGCACAGACCGGACCTGCGCGGCGAAACGACATTAAGACCATAAAACGTCATTTAAATTTGCTGGAAAATCCCATGCATAAAGAACTTTACGAAAAACTAACCGAATCCATTCAGCAAACACATGGAAGAAAAAAGTTATAAGGAATACCTGCATGATATCACCACCTTCATCTTTGATGTAGATGGTGTTCTGACCGACGGAAATGTTATTGTAACTACAGATGGAAGCCTGCTCAGGCGAATGAATATAAAGGATGGATATGCCCTCAAAACCGCTGTTGATAACGGTTATCACGTCTGCATTATTTCCGGTGGAAGCAATGAGGGCGTGCGATCCAGATTACGCGGACTGGGTGTGACCAATATTTACCTCGGTGTGAGTGACAAGATCGAACAACTGGAAGAATTTCTGGATGTATACGATATAGATCCGAAAAATGTGCTTTATATGGGTGACGATATCCCGGACCTCTTTGTCATGCAGAAGGTGGGTCTCCCCTGTTGTCCGCAGGACGCAGCTCCTGAAATCAAATCCATCAGTAAATATGTATCCCACAAGAACGGGGGAAAAGGAGCCGCCAGGGACGTGATTGAACAGGTCATGAAGGTGCAGGGCAAATGGATAAGGAATTTTACTGCGAAGTTTGATTAGATGCCGAAGCGGCTTCGGCATGACGAATAGTATGGGGCAAATTTTCAGCTTTTTCCGCGAATTGTTATACTGACCTGGCAACGGTTACCTGAACCTCATCCATTATCATAATCATGACCACTATCTAAACACTAACTACTAACTACTAACTACTAATACCTAACTACTAAAAACTCTTGATGATTGCCTTTTTTAATCTAATCCGCTGGAAGAACCTTTTGTTGATTGCCCTGGCACAGGTGTTGGTTAAATACGCCTTATTCGATGCCGATTTTGGCGTGGCCACAACCTTTAATGTTAAAGGATTTGGCTTGCTGGTGCTCTCCACGCTTTTTATCGCCGCTGCCGGCTACATAATCAATGATATTTTTGATGTGGAGACCGACCAGGTGAACAGGCCCGAAAATTTAATAATCGGAAATACCATCGCTGAAAAGCATGCTTATAATTTTTACGCTGCTTTTACACTGGCCGGTGTCGGACTGGGGTTTTACCTTTCCAATATGATAGGCCGGCCTGGCTTTGCTGCCATTTTCATCCTTATCTCGGCACTGCTTTACGTATATGCCTCCAATTTGAAGCAGATGGCATTGTTAGGCAACCTTACCGTGGCTCTTGTGGTTGGTTTGAGCCTCCTGATCGTCGGTGTTTTTGAATTGCTCCCGGCCATGACCGAAGAGAACAGGCCCACACAGATCACATTTTTCAGGAT
>JBFKFP010000121.1:0-8843 GCA_041618535.1 Flavobacteriaceae bacterium | reverse complement strand
GAATCCTATTCTTCTTCGTCCTTATCAATGTCCGTATTGTCGAAAGAAGAAAGCAGGCCCTTTGACTGCAAAATATTGTACCACTGCAGGATCTTTTTGATATCGCTTGCATAAACCCGGTCTTCATCATAATCCGGAAGAACCGAAAAGAAGTATTCTTCCAGTTCATCCCTGGATCCTTTGGGATTAACAGAGGTCGCATTTCCGTTTTCCTTCTCCCTTATCTTCAACAAAACCTCTCTTAACGGCAGGTCTTCCGATAAGGTGAAAACTGCTATTTCACTTAATACGCTGATGTTATTGTGAATGTTTACCGCGATCTTCTTTCCGTCGATCAGGGATTCAGCAACAATCCCTGCACGGGTTTGGGTTAACATACGGTATAATCCCGGTTTTTGGGAGATGGCCAGAATTTTGTCTAAAGTTAGTTCCATAATGAATTAACGTCGTTTTTTAAGATTTGGAAAGCGCATTTTATAGTCTACTTCTATTTTGCCCTTGGAAATATTGGTCAGTTTCGACTTTATCAGTCGTTTTTTAAGACTCGAGATCTTGTCGGTAAAGAGTACCCCTTCAATATGGTCATATTCATGCTGAATAATTCGGGCCACCATGCCGTCAAATTCCTCTTCGTGAGTGACAAAATCTTCGTCCTGATATCGAATTCTGACCCTGGGCTGTCGGAATACGTCCTCTCTTATGTTAGGAATGCTTAAACAGCCTTCGTTAAAAGCCCAGTCATCACCATCCTCATCCAATATTTCAGCATTTATAAAAGTCTTTTTGAAATCCTTAAAATACATACGCTCCTCTTCCGTAAATTCCTCGTCTTCGGCAAAAGGAGAGGCATCCACGATAAACAGGCGTATGGGGTAACCCACCTGGGGTGCAGCCAGCCCAATACCCAAAGCACCATACATAGTTTCATACATGTTGGCAATTATCTGCTTTAATTCGGGATAGTCCGGACCGATAACTTTGCATTTTTTTCTCAGAACCGGGTCACCGTAGGCAACGATGGGATAAATCATAGCGAATATTTCTGCGGCAAAAATACAATATCCTTATGTTTTTTTTCTTTGCATAAGGTTAAAAAAATTACCCTTGTAGATATTCTTTTCTCTATCGTTGAAGGATAATTTTCTTTGTGGTATTAAAGGTATCTGATTCTACTTTGATCAGATAAATCCCGTTTGCCAAACCCGAAAGATTTAATCTGGAACTCCTGATTCCTTTCATTTGCCGGAAAAACACTTGTTTCCCGGTGAGATCATAGATCGAAACCTCAGCGTTCACGGGAGAACGGAAAGTCAGGCTGACCATCCCCCCTTTATCGACAGGATTAGGAAAAATGTTAAAATCGTTTTTATATACGGATCCAATATCTGACAGAGTTCTTGATTCACCATCGGAATAATCACAGGAGCCAAAACCAAAATTTACTGAGAAGGTATCATTACTCTCAAGGGGAGCATCCGGCGGAAGGAGATCATAATATAAATCGGTCCCGATACAATTCGATTTCACGAAGGATTTACCATTTATTGAGATGCTTTCCGGGTAATCTTCGCAACTGCCTGAATCGATTTTAAAATGAGGAGCAGAGGTGGTGCTTTGCGAGCCTATTGACGGCGGACAATTTTGCCCGCTTGAAATGCCGAACTCGATAAAAAAAATCGCGGTAAAAAAAAGGTATTTTTTTAGCATGACAAGGATGTAATAAACATTTATATCCAATCAGAAACAATTATCGTGCTAAAATCATCATAAAATAAAAAAACTCCCCATGGAGGGGAGTTTTCCTAACAAAAAGAGTAGTTTACCTCATAATTACAAATTTACGAGAGGTTGCGGAATTCTCTGCCTCTATAAGAAGCATATAAATTCCATTGTTCACGGTAGAAATATTTAGAGATTTAGTACTGGAACTACTAATATTTTCTTTCATTACCAATTTGCCGGTAAGATCATAGACCAGAATATCTGCTGAAATATTCTGACCAAAGTTCAGGTTCACATAATCCCCTGATATCAGTGGATTAGGATATACTTTTAAGCTGTTAATTCCCTCCTCTACAGGATCAAGTCCCAAGGTTTCCCTTCTTATTTCTCCGTTCAGGTAAGAGCATTCGCCGAAACCAAGATCCACCGAAAAAGTATCCGGGTATGGCAACGGGTCGCCTGCAACTAACTGATATTTCAAGTTTGTACCATTGCAACTCGACTTGTCGAAAGTGCTGCCTTGCACATTAATCGATTCCGGGAAATCGTCACAACCGGGAACGTCAAGCCTGAAATGAATCAACACATCGGAGGTAGACGCACCTAGAGTTTGCGGGCAACTTTGAGAAAATGTGAGGGAGGTTGTTAATAGTGACATCAATAGCCACAGAGCGTAGTTATTCTTCATGATTTGGGGTTTTAGAGATTAACTGCCTCAAATTTAGTGTGCACTTCGATAATCAATTCCGATTATCCACAAACTGATCAAAAAACTCGTTAAGCGAATACAATATGATCGTTTTCATCGATGAAAAGCAACTATCTGGAATCCAGGTAGCTTTGCAAAATAAGTGTGGCACTAACTTCATCCAACAGATACTTATCTTGCCTTTTTTTTCGCTTCATTCCTGAATCATAAAGGGATCTGGAGGCGATTTTCGAAGTAAACCTCTCGTCAACCCGATAAACCGGCATATCAGGAAAATGCTCAAGAAACGATTTTATAAAAGCCTGAATGACAGGTTCTATTTCAGAATTTTGGTTGTTCAGGCGCTTTGGCAACCCGATCACAACACTTTCAATGTCTTCCCTGGCCAGGTAAGCTGAAAGGAAATTCATTAGATCTACTGTGTCAATGGCCGTCAGGCCGGAGGCGATGAGTTGCAGTTCATCTGTTACAGCTAAACCGCTTCGCTTCTCCCCATAATCAATGGCCAGTATTCGTCCCATGACCCAAAAGTAGAAATACAAATCGATTACAAAAAAAAACTCCCCCGATTTCTCAGGGGAGCAGCGGTAGTTAGCTATAACCTTTTGCTATTAAGTTGTCCTCATAAACCATTCTTAAGCATAACTAACTTACCAACCAACCAAATAATATAAATCAATCTAAGGTTAATGTTATTCGCTTTCAATAATTCAGACCCCGACTTTTATATCTGGTCACATTATTTTGATTTTTTTTTAGAAAAGAGTTGAACTTCAGGATTGAAAATCCACTTCCTGCCCGTATTCACTGCTAAAATCTTCTAATGTAGCACATCACAAAAGAGGCTTTCATAATAATGTTAACTTCAGCCTCAATGAAAATAAGAGAACTCGGTTTTATCGGTTTCCATTTATTTTAATAACCATTGCCAGGTAATTCAGATCAATAAAAAAAGACTCCCCTCGAGGGGGAGTCTGTAAAGCTCAGAGAATAAATTTTCTATTAATTAGTTCTCCGGGCTTTTATCAACCAACCAAAATATTTATAATCAATCAAAGATGTTTTTCATCTTTACTTTTTTGACACAAAGGAATTACAAAAGTCACATTGAATTGATTTTTTCTCCGGAAAGAATAATGAATTATAAATCTATCTTTGCAGAAATCGGTAGTATTAAATGAGCATGTTAAAGAATATAATAGAAAATGCCTGGGAAGATCGTTCTCTTTTAGAAACGGTTGAAACACAGGATAGTATAAGGAAGGTCATCGATCTTTTAGACCGGGGAGAGCTAAGGGTTGCACATCCTTCAGACAAGGGATGGGTCGTAAATGAATGGGTTAAGAAAGCTGTTGTCCTTTATTTTCCGATTCAAAAGATGAGAACAATCGAGGTTGGTGCTCTTGAATTCCATGATAAGATCCCTTTGAAAAGGAACTATGCTGAAAGAGGGATTCGGGTGGTACCCCATGCCGTTGCAAGGCATGGGTCTTACATCTCGAGGGGCGTTATCATGATGCCGTCTTATGTCAACATTGGTGCCTATGTCGATTCGGGTACCATGGTCGACACCTGGGCTACGGTGGGCAGCTGCGCACAAATAGGTAAAAATGTACATCTTTCCGGTGGGGTCGGCATTGGGGGGGTATTAGAGCCGCTGCAGGCAGCCCCTGTAATTATCGAAGACAACGCCTTTATCGGATCACGATCTATAGTGGTTGAGGGAGTCAGGGTAGAGGAAGAAGCAGTACTGGGTGCAAATGTCGTGCTCACGGGATCAACCAAGATAATTGACGTAACCGGTGATGAGCCTATTGAAATGAAAGGCCGGGTACCTGCTCGGTCGGTCGTGATACCTGGCAGTTACACCAAAAATTTTCCCGCCGGCGAGTTCCAGGTCCCTTGTGCGCTCATAATCGGAAAACGAAAGGAAAGCACCAATAAGAAAACATCGCTTAACGAAGCTTTGAGAGATTATGACGTGGCGGTTTAAATGAAAGTACTGATCATTCAAAAAAAAATGATTGGAGATGTGCTAACATCTTCCACCCTGGCCAAGGCTGTTAAACAACTTAATGTTCGGGCTGAGGTTCATTATCTTATAGACGACAATACCATGGCGGTGGTTGCAAACAACCCGGACATAGACAGGCTAATCCTCATGAGTCCGGATTTAACGGGGAACAAGTGGCGGCTCCTGAAACTCATTCGATCAATCAGAGCAGAACGCTATGACATTGTGATTGATGCTTATTGCAAAATTTCGAGCAACCTGATCGCCTTCTTTTCCGGGGCTGATATGACCATTTCGAAATATAAATGGTATTCATTCTTTTTTTATTCAAACCCCGTCCGATATTCATCGGTTGCACAAACCAATGCAGGACTGGCCATTGAAAACCGGTTAAAACTGCTCCAGCCAATGGGTTATAAGAGTTCAGCCCTGATCCGACCCAAGATCTATCTTGACGATAAAGAGGTAAGACATTCGAAAAAAGTACTTGATGCTGCCGGAATCCACCTGGATAAACCGCTTATCATGATTGGAGTGCTGGGAAGTTCGGATGAAAAAACCTATCCCTTTCCCTACATGGCGAAGGCTCTCGATAGGATTGTTCATAAAACCTCGGCCCAGTTGCTGTTCAATTATATCCCGAAGCAAAAGGAACAGGCTCTAGAAATATACAGCCTATGCCAGCAGGAAACTAGAAGTCATATTTATATCGATATCTTCGGAAAAAGTTTAAGGGAATTTCTCAGCCTTACTGATCTGTGCGATGCCCTGATAGGAAACGAAGGAGGTGCGATAAATATGGCTAAAGCCCTCGATATCCCAACTTTTACAATCTTTTCACCCTGGATCGATAAAAGGGAATGGAGTATGTTTGATGATGGAAACCGGCATCGCTCTGTTCATCTCGAAGATTTTCGCCCATCTCATTATGAGGATTTAAAGAGGTATAAGACCCTGAAAAATCGATCCTCGGAATTATATAAGTTATTTGAGTTTGAATTATTCAGCGATCAGCTTGATGAATTCCTGGATGACATCAAAGCGGAGAAAGGAGCACAAAAGGGTTGATATAAAACCTGGTACAACGTTTCTGAATCTTGATCAATATGGAAAAACTTTCGGCCATTGTCATTACCAAAAATGAGTATCCCAACATCGACGGATTCCTTTCCAGTTTGGAATTCGCAGATGAGATCGTTGTGGTAGATTCTTACAGTACAGATGGCACAGCCGAAAAGCTGATGGAAACCGAGGGCATAACGTTTTTCCAAAAGGAATTTAAAAATTTCGCAGATCAAAAGAATTTCGCATTGAGCCAGGCCGAAAATGACTGGGTTTTGTTTATAGATGCCGATGAAAGAATAGATCCGGATCTACGTCAGGAAATCAAAGACATACTCGCTGCTCCCCGGGCTGATATTGTAGCTTATGCCGCACGTTTCAGGTATTTCTTCGGAGACTCGCCCATAAGGTATAGCGGATTTCAGACCGCGCGCGCTTACCGACTTTTCAGGAGAACACGTTGTCGGTATTCTGAAAAGATGCCGGTTCACGAAGATCTCGTCATAGACGGAGGTGAAGCTGAACTTAAGAACAGGATACTGCATTTCAGCTTCCGGGACGCTGAACATTACAAGGAAAAGATGAAACTTTACGCCCACATAAAGGCCAGGATGCTGTTCCAGGAGGGGGGAAAATCAAATATCCTGACCAGGCTTATCAAGCCGGTTTATCGTTTTTTTAATCACTATATAATGAGGTTGGGAATCCTGGATGGTAAATTAGGTTTTAAAATTTCAATTCTGAACGCCTACGAGGTTCTTGAACGTTATCGTGAATTAGATCGCCTGTACGACCAGGAGGATGAGGGTTAAGATTGTTTCATCCAAAACCTAAATCGTTTTTTAAACCTTTGTTTCCTCCAGTATTTAGCCTGAAACTCATTGGTATATTGCCACATAAGATTAAATATCCGTTCTTTCTCATCCCCGATACATTTCGCATACTCATCACTCATTATTTCCACGATGGATTTATGCGGACTTAGCCTTGAGAAATTGCGAATACGATCCTCGAATGAAAGCTCTCCGAATCGCATTCGATTCAGATCTACAAGGAAGAATTCATACTCATCCCCGGTTTTTTTAACGAGCGTATTTCCCGGGGAATGATCGAGAAATTCCACTTTATTCTCATGGAGCTTAAAGGTAAATCTCGTAAACGCCCTTAAGATGTTCTCATGATCAGGATAATTATGGTCTTCAGTCAACTCCCTGTATGTTAGATCGTAGTCAATATGTTCACAGACGTAAAAGCTTCTCTTAAAGAGGAAAGCATCCGGGAATTCATAGTAGGCCACCGGATGGGGGGTTCCAATTCCCTTTCCGATCAAGTTACATGCATGCTCAAAGGACCGTCTGGCTTTGCTTTTTCTGAAAAAACGATAGGCTACCTGGTTTAAAAGATTAGGGACTTTAAACGATTTTACATTAAGCGTCTTCTGCCCGAGCTTAAATAGCTTAAGCTCATTTCGATCCTGGTCACCATATTTCTCACCTGCACTGTCGAACGATATAACCATCTCATCAAGCCGGGCCTGAGAACTCAAATAAGCAGGATGAAGCACTCTAACCATTTTCAGGCATATATTTGTCGATCCCATTCTTACAGGACAGAATTCTGTTATTCAGGGTTTCCTGCTCAATTATCTCATTCCCAGCAGCCGATTTAGTAGTATCAACCTTGTGCCAGATATGATACACGATACCCCTGTAGCGCAATCTTTTGGCTTTGATGCCATTATTGTGAAATCTTATGGCGAGTTCAGAGTCTTCATGCCCCCATCCCTTCATATCCTCGTTAAAACCATTGACCTTGATTAGATCTGTTCTCCAGAACGATGTATTACATCCTCTAAGCTTTGGCGAGATCGAATTCCGTTTACCATATAATCTTCCCAGAACGGGAATTCTTAAATTCCTGGTTCTCCTATTAATGCCTCTCGCAAAAAATGAAAATTCAATGGACTTATCGGCCAATACCCTTTTTATTATATTTTCCTTGATATTGACTCGTGAACCAAATAGATAAGTATTTTTCTCTGCTGCTGACAAATGATCCTGGATAAAATTCTTATGCATGATACAATCACCGTCAATTTGAATGATGTAATCGCCGGTAGCCTTCGCCAGGGCTTTGTTCAAAGCACTCGTTTTTCTGTATCCCAGATCTTTCTGCCAAACATGTACAATCGGAATGGGAGACAGGGTTTTAAAGCGGTTGATAACCACCCTGGTCTCCTCAGTTGAGCCGTCATCGGCTATCACGACCTCATCAGGGAATTTCGACTGGTTCAATAAACTTAGCAGCACGAGTTCGAGGGCCTCAGGCCAATTGTAGGTAGAAAATAATAATGAACTTTTAAAATGCGTTTTCACGGGGATTTTTTGATGAGACCAACTTATATACCAATTTTCTTCAGTATATTTTAAAATTTTCCACAAATAAATGAAATTTAAAAAGACAGTCGGTAATATATTCCCCTTTTTCGACGGCAGCAGGCGGAAAGAATGGGTGGTCCGGTCCATTATCAATAAAGGTCAAGATCAAAGAGATACCATCAATATTCACAGGCATGACCAAAGGAATGTGGGAGATTATTATTGTGCGCCTCATCTTTATTTTGATCAATTAAAAGACAAATATCTCGACATTTCCAACGCCCGATCAATAAATCCCTTTAAACTGAAAAGCTTCATAAATTCTGTAAGTAATAATAACCTCATAATCGGAGGCGGCGGACTCTTGAATATCGGTCATTTTAAAGTTCAGATGAAGTTATTTGAACAGCTTGCACATCAGGGTAAAAAAATAGTGATCTGGGGTGCCGGACACAATGATCCGGGAAGCACTAAAGGTCTTTCAGTAAAATCGTACGATATAGATATTTCAGCATTTGACCTGGCCGGGACACGAGACTTCAGCCTGGCTCCCGAATGGGTACCCTGCGTTAGTTGTTTGCATCCAATATTTGACCGCAATTTCAGGGAAGACCAGGAAATCGGGATCCTTATGGGGAAAAAATCAGCAAAAAAACCCGAACTGGCAAATAAACTGGCCGATTATCCCCTTTCATCCAATATGACTAACCTGGAGGAAATGATCTCTTTCATCGGAAAATCGCATATTTTGGTAACCGATAGTTATCATGCCATGTATTGGGGCATTCTTATGGGAAAGAAAGTTATTGCTATTCCAACAACTTCCAAGTTTTTTGATTTTAAATACAAGGTGGTCATCAGTTCTTATGATTCATTCAAAAGCGATTTGAAAAAGCCCATTCAATATTCAGGGGTCTTAGAAGAATGCCGCTCCATTAATCTTAATTTTGCGTCCAAG
>JBFKFP010000120.1:0-8915 GCA_041618535.1 Flavobacteriaceae bacterium | reverse complement strand
GCCGAAAAGGTAAACCTGACCGGAAACAAATGGACTGATAAGACTTACCTTCGCCACACAGGATATCCTGGTGGTCAGCGATCTCTTTCCGCCAAAGAGCTTTATGATAAAGATCCTGCGAGGCTGGTGGAGAAATCTGTAAAGGGTATGCTTCCGAAAAACAAGCTTGGTGCAGAGCTGTTCAGAAATTTGAATGTTTACACCGGGGCTGAGCACAAGCACGATGCTCAAAAACCAAAAACCATAAATTTAAACGACTTTAAGTAATGGACGTTATTCACAAAATAGGAAGAAGAAAAACAGCTGTTGCCCGTGTTTACCTTTCAAAAGGAAAAGGTAATATCACCGTTAACAAAAAAGATGTGAAGGAATATTTTCCTACTGACACCCTTCTGTACAAAGTGAATCAGCCATTGGTCATGACCGGGAATGAAAAGAACTTTGATATCAAAGTCAATGTTTATGGCGGAGGTGTTACAGGTCAGGCAGAAGCTGTAAGGCTGGCGCTGTCCAGGGCAATGTGTGAACTCGACGAAGAAAACCGAACAATATTAAAACCCGAAGGTCTACTGACCAGGGATCCGAGAATGGTAGAGCGCAAGAAATTCGGACAGAAGAAAGCGCGAAAGAAATTCCAGTTCTCGAAACGTTAACATACTGATTATTAACCTGTTTTGTTATCCAGCTCGTCTCTGGCTAGCGGATTTAGTTTAGCATCTAAATGATTAAGGCCTTCATAAGCAAGCCACTTGGTCATTGCTAAATACAGAACGTAAACTACAAACAAAATGGCTAAAGTTGAAGTCAAAGAACTACTTGACGGTGGGGTGCATTTTGGGCACCTGACCAGGAAATGGGATCCGAATATGGCTCCGTACATCTACATGGAGCGTAACGGGATCCATATTATCAATCTATACAAAACAGCAGCGAAACTCGAGGAAGCATGCAATGCACTTAAAAAAATTGCAGCTTCAGGCAGAAAGGTTTTATTCGTAGCGACGAAGAAACAGGCCAAGGATATCGTTGCGGAAAAAGCGAGCAATGTCAATATGCCTTATATCACCGAAAGGTGGCCAGGAGGTATGCTGACCAATTTCGTTACCATCAGGAAAGCCGTAAAGAAGATGGCTTCCATCGACCGTATGAAAAAGGATGGAACTTTCAATACGCTTTCTAAAAAAGAACGCCTACAGGTAGACCGCTTGAGGGCCAAACTGGAGAAAAACCTCGGATCGATATCGGATATGACCCGTTTGCCAGGTGCTATTTTCGTGGTCGATATCAAGAGAGAGCATATTGCGATAAAGGAAGCACAGAAACTCAACATACCTATCTTCGCAATGGTTGATACCAACTCAGACCCAAGGCAGGTCGATTTTGTTATACCATCTAATGATGATGCATCTAAATCTATAAACAAGATACTACAGCATGCTACCGATGCTATTGCGACTGGTTTGGCTGAGCGTCAGGCTGAAAAAGAATCAAAATCTGCAGATGCTGCACCTGCCAAATCAGATTCAAAAGAAGAAGAATAAATAAATCCGGATCGGTTCTAGATCCGAAAAAATATAAAACTGAAATGACTAAAATAACTGCCTCTCAGGTAAATGAATTGAGAAAGGCCACCGGTGCAGGAATGATGGATTGTAAAAACGCATTGGTCGAGGCCGAAGGAGATTTTGACAAAGCCATTGAAATTCTGCGTAAAAAAGGTCAGAAAGTCGCTGCCAAACGTGCCGACCGAGATTCAAGTGAAGGTGCGGTGATTGCCCAGGTTAATGACGACAGATCTGCAGGTGTGATTATTTCATTGAATTGCGAAACCGACTTTGTTGCTAAAAACGACAGTTTTGTGAATCTTGCCAAAGACCTTGCATCTGTTGCTCTAGAGCACGAATCCTTGGATTCTTTTCTTGCCGCCAATATTAATGGTCTTTCCGTAGCCGATAAACTTATGGAGCAAACCGGTGTGATTGGAGAGAAGATTGAAATAGGCGGATTCAGAACCTTAAAGGCTCCTTATGTTGGCTCATACATTCACGCAGGAAACAAGATTGCGACCTTGGTCGGACTTTCTGCAACTGTTGACAATGCCGAAGTAGCTGCAAAAGATGTCGCTATGCAGGCTGCTGCCATGAACCCTATAGCTCTTAATGAGGACCAGGTAGACGCTTCAATCGTCGAAAAAGAAATCGAGATCGCAAAAGATCAGCTCAGAGCTGAGGGGAAACCTGAAGCTATGCTTGACAACATTGCCAAAGGGAAGCTGAAGCGATTTTTCAAAGATAATACTTTGGTAAACCAGGCCTTTATCAAGGACAGCAAGATCAGCGTTGCTGATTATGTTAAATCTTATGGCGACGTCGAGGTTGTGGGATTTGAGCGTGTAGCTCTTGGATGATAAAATCTTTAAATAATAATAAAAAGGCCTTGATAATCAAGGCCTTTTTTTATTCGTTAGGGTCATCTGTCCGTTCTATGCGTAATATTCCAAACCGGTTTATGCCGCCGGTATTCGGGTTGGTAAAGGGATCGCCTGAAACCTCCTGTACCAGCCCATTCTCCTCTTCATTCGGCGCTTCATAGGTAGTACCGGCATCAGTGCCGGCATCAAAGGCCAGCAATGTCAATTCAAATTCATCCACCAGGGAATTATCCGGGTTTACCAGGTTGAAAGAATCTACCCCGACAAACCAATCGGGACTCGGAGATAATTTTGCGATAAAACTCAACCGTGTTGTGTTAGGTGTTATTACGATATCGATAAAATCACTTCCATTTGCAGCAATCTGGCTGCCAGTGCGAACAGTTGGGAGTTGGTCATCCCCGACACTGGTCAACTCCACCTCCAATTCACTTGTGCTTCCCTCTTCGACATAAAGTTCAAATCCATCGGTTGAAGCCTGGCCCTCACGGAACAATTTCACCGAGGATGGATGGGCTACCACCACCATGGGGCCAAACATGGGATTGGCCGGATAATCGGTGGGATGAGATTGATCTGTAAAATTTGGAGTGAATGTTATTCTGTATGTGGCCTGAACGACCTGGCCTCCGCCGCCATTGCCTCCTCCGGAGGGTGCATTGGGATCATCGGAAGTGGAACATCCGTAAAATGCCAATGCGATAGACAACAAAATGCCTGTAAAACTTCTCGTCATATCCATATTTTTACTAAATATAACAATATTAAAAATATTAATATTGCATTCAAACGTTTAAAAATTGTACAGTATATTTGTATCCAAGGGCAGCGAATTTGTCGCCCGCCATGAATATTAATCGGTGATTTGAACATCATTGATACACCTATTTAACTGCCCAATTAGCTGTTTATGAAATACAAACGAATCCTTCTGAAGTTGTCCGGTGAAGCCCTTATGGGCAAAAGGCAATACGGGATTGATCCCACTCGACTTTCAGAATACGCAGAGGAGATCAAACAAATTATCGACTCAGGAGTTGAAGTCGCCATCGTAATAGGAGGTGGAAACATCTTTCGTGGAGTAGCAGGTGCTAGCAATGGAATGGATCGGGTCCAGGCTGATCATATGGGCATGCTGGCGACGGTAATAAATGGACTTGCATTACAAAGTGCACTTGAGGATTATGAAGTCCCTACCCGGCTGCAGACCGCTATTAAGATAAACGAAGTCGCTGAGCCTTTCATAAGACGCAGGGCCCTGAGACATTTGGAAAAAGGCCGTGTGGTAATTTTCGGAGGAGGAACAGGTAATCCCTATTTTACAACTGATTCGGCTGCGGTACTTAGGGCTATCGAGATCGAAGCGGATGTTATTCTGAAAGGAACACGGGTAGATGGTATTTACACCTCCGATCCGGAAAAGGATAGCAGCGCTGTAAAATTTGATTTTATCAGTTTTGACGATGTTCTGCAAAAAGGCCTTAAGGTGATGGATACCACAGCCTTCACCCTTAGCCAGGAAAATAAGCTCCCAATAATAGTTTTTGACATGAACAAAAAAGGCAATCTTCTTAAAGTGGTAAAAGGTGAGAACGTGGGCACCACGGTTAATCTGTAGCCCGGGTTTTGGCCTGATTTTTGAAATGTGACCTAAAAATTTTTATGATGGAAGAAGAAGTACAATTCGTTTTAGATGCGACAAAGGACGCGATGGATCACGCCATTGAACACCTGGAAAAGCAATTAACCAATATAAGGGCAGGTAAAGCCAGCCCGGCTATGCTTGGCAGCGTTATGGTGGAATATTATGGCTCTATGACACCCCTGAACCAGGTTTCTAATGTCAATACACCTGATGGAAGGACTATTTCCGTTCAGCCTTGGGAGAAATCGATGCTTGGGGAAATCGAAAAAGCTATTTTGGTTGCCAATCTTGGATTTAATCCAATGAATAATGGTGAAACCATAATAATCAATGTTCCGGTTTTAACAGAAGAGCGTCGGAAGGAATTGACAAAACAAGCCAAAGCTGAAGCTGAGGACGCCAAAGTAGGGGTAAGGAATGCCAGAAAGGAAGCTCATCACGACCTTAAAAAAATTGACGATATATCGGAAGACAGAAAGGCCAATGCCGAGATTGATATTCAGGAGCTTACGGATAAGTACATCCAATTGATAGATGACATCTTCCATGTGAAGGAAAAAGAAATAATGACCGTATAATAAAAGCGACCTCGTGTCGCTTTTTATTTATCAATCCTTCAACGGTCTATGCATAAGCCAACCTTTATCCTCCTCTTCTTTCTTTTTACAGCTTTTAAAGCCCAGGCTCAACAGCAAATTCGCATTACCGAGAGAGACAGTATAGAGCGTGACAGCACCAGGAAAGCTTTTTTACTACAACTTATCGGAGATGGTTACCTGCCTACAAAATACTTTGATTTTGATCTCAGGTATCTGATCAAATATAATCAGTATGAAGGGGTCAGAACCGGGTTAGGCGGAGTTACCAATAACACCTTCTCAACTGCCTACCGCCTGAATGGCTACCTGGTTTATGGGTTTAGAGATGAAACGTTTAAGTACAGTATCGGTGCTGGATTCAGAATCTCTCCAAAAAGAAATACCTGGATTAATCTTAGCTACACCGATGATCTTGAGGAAACAGGAAGTTCAGGTTTTCTAACAGATAAACGATTGTTTCAGCTTTTCGAACCACGTTTGCTCAATATAGACCTCTTTCACAGGCATATCAGCAAACGAATCAATATTGAACATCAATTGTTTTTCAATACCGTATTAGAGACCGAGTTGGCAGTCAGGCATATCCGCCCTACCTATAATTATGAATATTTGCAAAACAGCGGGGATCGCATTTCCGATTATGATGTTAGCTCCTTCCGGATCGCGGCCCATTGGAGCCCCTTCAGCACATATGAAATAATCAATAACAGCATAAGAGAGACACGCAGAGCCTATCCGAATTTTTCATTTCAATACAGCAAGGCCTTTAAAGATATTTTAGACGGCGATCTGAATTTTTCCAACCTTGACTTCAGAGCTGTCCAGCGATTTGACTACAGGAATTCGTCTATGTCTGAAATCATAATCTCTGCCGGGCTTGTAAATGGTGATGCGCCACTTCAATTCACCTATCACGCCTATCCCAATAATGTAAATAAGGAAACCATCATGAATCGGTTTTCAGTGGCCGGCATAAACAGCTTTGAGACAATGTATTTCAATGAGTTTTTTTCCGAGCGCTATGCCACAGTTGTTCTGCGTCACCGGTTGAAGGCATTTGTGATTTCGCCGAAGTTTAAACCGGAACTTGTTTTTTTAACCAAATTCGCGATCGGAGACTTCAGCAATATCGATCGACATCAAAACATCAGCTTTGGAACTCTTAACCAGGGTTTCACTGAATCCGGGATTGAATTGAACAGATTGGTACTTGGTCTTGGGTTAAGCGTGGCTTACAGATATGGCGCGTATCATTTACCTCAGTTCAATGATAACATCGCTTTTAAATTCACCTTTAAGCCAAACTTAAATTAGTGGTAATTATCAAGGCTTTATGAGTCTTTGTAATAGGGTTTTCCTACCTTTGCGCTCATTATAAATTTCGATGGCAAAACTCTTTTCAGTCGGATTCTGGGAAACCATTGCGAGGCTGATCCTAAGGAACAGGATCCTGATCATTGTATTACTTGCCGGGGCTACTTTAGCCATGAGCACACAATGGGAAAAGATGCGTTTCACTTATACAGAAGCAAACCTTTTGCCAGACAAGCATCCCGTAAATCTCGATTACCAGAATTTCCTGGGTATTTTTGGTGAGGAAGGGAATCTGATAGTTGTTGGTGTTAAGGACAGAGCCCTTTTCGAATTATCGAACTTTAATGCCTGGCTGCAATTTTCTGAAGGGTTTCTGGACTACGATGAAGTTGAATCGGTAGTTTCCCTTAACAGGTTGCAGGATCTGGTTAAGAATGAAAAAGATCAGCGCTTCGATTTAAGGCCCATTTTAAAGGATTCTGTCAAGGATCAGAAAGAGCTGGATGCACTGGTAGATAAACTATTCACCGCCTATCCATTTTACAAGGATTTTCTTTATAATCCTGATACCGGAACTATACGCACCGCGATCTATCTCAAGAAGAGCATAGTGAACACTTCCGCTCGGAAAGACTTCATCCTGGGGTCATTCACAAAAGCAGTCGAGCTTTTTGAGAAACAGAGCGGATTGGACGTCCGGGTGTCGGGAATGCCCTATATCAGGACACTTAACTCGCAACTGATCATTAACGAAATAGGTAAATTCATTACGGCGGCCTTGCTTGTCACCTCTCTTATATTCTTCTTTTTCTTCAGGTCATTCCGCGCCACATTCATCTCCATGTTCGTTGTTATTATAGGTGTGATGTGGACCTTCGGCATACTGGGTTGGTTTGAATATGAGATTACAGTTCTAACTGCCTTGATTCCACCCCTCATCATTGTTATAGGAATTCCGAATTGTATTTTCCTTATCAACAAATATCAGAATGAGGTCCGAAAGCACGGCAATATGGCCAAGTCGCTGCAGCGTGTTATCACCAAGATCGGTAATGCCACCTTGATGACCAATGTAACTACGGCCTCGGGCTTCGCCACTTTCATCTTCACAAAAAGCACTTTGCTGCAGGAATTCGGTACAGTTGCCTCATTGAGTATTTTGGCCATCTTCATGCTTTGTCTGCTTATTATACCTATCATATATAGTTTTATGCCCATTCCGAAGGATAAGCACCTTAGGCATTTGAACAAGCGCTGGATAAATGCCTTTGTGGACTGGATGGAGCATGTGGTAAAACACAGAAAGATCACGATTTACATTACCTCGTTAATCCTTTTAATTACCAGCATTATTGGAATTTACCAGATCCGTATCTCGGGTAGCCTTGTTGAGGACATGCCTAAAAAATCGGCCTTTTTTAAGGATATTAAATTTTATGAGGAAGAATTCAGTGGGATCATGCCATTGGAATTCCTGGTTGACACCCAACGCAAGAAAGGGGTCATGAAGCTTTCCACCTTAAAGCGCATGAATCAGCTGGAAGAAGAAATTGACGAGATAGATGGCCTGTCCCGACCCGTATCAGTGGTAAGCCTTGTTAAGTATTCGAAGCAGGCCTATTATAATGGGAATCCCAAATATTATCAGTTACCAACCTCACAGGAGAACAGTTTCATTCTTTCCTATGCTAAAAAATCATCTGATGATGTGGACCTGCTTAGGAATTTCGTGGATAGCACCGGCCGTTATGCCCGGATTACCACCTTTATGAAGGATATTGAAATAGAAAGAATGGAGGCCATTGAAGAGCGCCTCAAGGAGCGGATCGGTAAAGTTTTCCCTGCGAATAATTACGAGGTTTCGATGACGGGAAAGGCCTATCTTTTTCAAAAGGGAACGCGTTACCTGGTAAAAAACCTGATCTTGTCTCTTTCTCTCGCCATCTTACTGATCTCTCTTTTTATGGCCTATATGTTCAGGTCATTTCGTATGATAGTAATATCACTTGTGCCCAACATACTTCCCCTTCTGGTAACAGCCGGGCTAATGGGATATTTGGGCGTACCCATAAAACCTTCAACGATCCTGGTTTTTAGCATCGCTTTTGGAATTTCGGTTGACGATACTATTCATTTTCTGGCTAAATACAGGCAGGAACTTCAAGCCAATCACTGGAAGATCAGAAAATCGGTTTACTCGGCACTGAGGGAGACCGGGGTCAGCATGTTCTACACTTCAATAGTGCTATTCTTTGGGTTCTCGGTTTTTATTATATCCAATTTCGGCGGAACCGTAGCTTTGGGGGCATTGGTATCTGCCACTTTATTGTTTGCCATGCTCGCCAATCTTATCCTGCTGCCATCATTGCTGCTATCACTGGAAAGAAGCATTGCCAACAAAGAGGTGCTGAAGGAACCGAACTTCAAGATCATTCCCGAAGAAGACCAAAACTTGGACAAATAATAAGGGTGAATACATTATCTTTGCCACCTAATTCCATAAGATCATGCAGCATAGAAGTGTTCAGGATTTACTGAGTTCTCAACCCGTTAACGAAGATGTTGAATTAAAGGGCTGGGTCCGTACTTTCAGGGCCAATCGATTTATCGCTTTAAATGATGGATCCACGATAAAAAATATTCAATGTGTAGTCGATTTTGAAAATACTGAAGAGGAGCTTCTCAGAAGAATTACCACCGGCGCCGCAGTGCATGTTAAAGGTACTCTTGTGGCGAGTAAGGGAAGTGGGCAAGCCGTTGAGGTCCAGGTGAGTGCTTTAGAGGTTTTGGGAGACTCAGACCCGGAATCTTACCCAATTCAACCAAAGAAACATTCGTTTGAATTCCTCAGGGAGAATGCACATTTAAGAACAAGGACAAATACTTTCAGCGCTGTGATGCGGCTGCGATCCTCGCTGGCTTTTGC
>JBFKFP010000119.1:0-8916 GCA_041618535.1 Flavobacteriaceae bacterium | reverse complement strand
CGATGTGGGTTATGGAGCTGAAAACCGCGACATTCGGATTTCCTGTGGCGGAACGAGTCCCTATTAGATTTGCCGACTTATAGCCTGACACGCTGTTGATCAGGTTTATCCTGAACACATAAGGCATATTATCGATATCGGATTTATTGAAATGTATCATACGAATTGTGCAAAATTCTTAATATTGACCTGTTTTGCTTTCAGGTCGAACATCAGGTTATACAGTCCGAAAAAGGTTCTGTTGATATAAATAAAATGCTTGGATCCTCTGTTACCGTTCATATTCTTCAACTCCGTGCTTTTAGCATATCGTTCACCAAGTTCTCCTACTTTCATGAAGAATTCCGGATCGGAAAAATCAAAGGTGTCCCTGTGAAAGGGTTGAGTGAAGAGGCTCAACATGTCATAGAACATATTTGAAAAGAATTCTATCTCCTCCTCTGAATCATCAGATCTCAGGATTTCGAGCTCATACATCTTCTTTCTGAAACATGCCGGGTCCTCCAGACATTCTTTTTCTGCCAGTTCAAAATACGGCGTGTAGAACTCCTGTGGAATCGTCTTCATACATCCGAAGTCCAGCACGATCAATTTTTTGTCCTTTGAAACCAGGAAGTTCCCCGGATGTGGATCGGCATGGACCTTCCGTAAAACATGGATCTGGTACATGTAGAAATCCCATAGGGCCTGACCCAATTCATTTGCCACCTCCTGGTCTGTGTTGTATGCGGTAAATTCCGAAAGATGCTCACCGCTCATCCAGTCCATCGTAATAATTCTTTCAGAGGACAGCCCGGGATAATAATCAGGAAATTTCAGGTTTGGAATGTGAGAGCAGGCATCGGCAATAGCTTTGCTCTGCTCAATTTCAAGCAGATAGTTCGTCTCTTCTATCAACTTGTTCTCAACCTCCTTAAAGTATTTGTCAGAGTCCTTGCCCTTGATGTTGAACATCCTGATGGCGATTGGTTTAACCAGGGCCAGGTCTGATGCAATGCTTTCGGCAACACCCGGATATTGGATTTTCACAGCAAGTTTTTTCCCATCTTTTTCAGCGCGGTGTACCTGCCCAATACTGGCAGCGTTAACCGAGTTGACCTCGAAATGGTCAAATATATCATTCGGGTGTTGGCCAAAATATTTTTTGAATGTCTTTAATACAAGAGGAGCCGATAAGGGTGGAACAGAAAATTGAGCCAATGAAAATTTCTCTACATACGCCTGGGGCAGGATACTTTTCTCCATGCTCAACATCTGCGCCACTTTCAGGGCACTACCCTTTAACTGCTTCAAGCTGTCATAAATATCCTCTGCATTCTTCTGGTTGAGGCGCTCCTTGGACTCCTCCTTCGTATTAACCAGCTTATCACCATAATACTGCAGGTAGTTCACGCCAACCTTGGCACCTGTGGTTACCAGTTTGGTGGCACGTGATATTTTGGTAGTCGGGATGCGGTCTATCGTCTTCATTAATTCATATGGACTTTTTCTTTGACAAGGAATTTCCCAAAGTCGATCAGGCTTCTCAAAGGTTTGATGTCAATAAGGTCGAAGCTTGCATTTACAGATTTCTCAATAAAAATGTCTGTTTTCTCGAAGCCGGCTGAAGTGTCGTCCATCCAGAATTTCAGCGTGAGCAAGAATTGAAACCAAGCACTTTCTTTTAATGAACGGTCTTTGATCTTTTCGAGCTGCTCCTGTTTGATATCAATAGTTTCGATATGCAGTCCTTCAATGAAGTCTGTAAACCTGGTTTTCAGTCTGCCCAATACCTTCATGGTCTTCAGGTTTGCCTTGCCATGATCAAGCAAATAAAGAACAAAGCTCCTGTTAGCTGTAAGGTTTTCGAAATAAGTGAAATAAAAGGAAAGTAGGCGTTGTCTCGGATCGAAGTTTTCATACTCTTCGCTTGAGGATAGCGCATCCTTTGTTGCATCGAACATGACACCAAATACCTGCGACCGCAATTCTTCAAAAGAGGAGAAGTGATCGTAGAAAATCGCCTCGTCCATATTGTTCGCCTTGCTAAAGGTGTAAACCGATTTAGGATCGTCGTTGTGCTCCAATACATATTCCATGTATGCGGTTATGATATCGCTAGCTTTAATATTTTTTTTCTTGGCCATTATAAATCAGATTTGTTACAAAGATAAATATGTTTAACAATTAAAATAAAACATTAAACAAAAATTAACAAGACTGTCCTCATGTTCATTTTTTTCTCTCCTAGTTCTCCGTACCCATGAAAGGTTTTATATTTGCCTTTTTTAAAGCATAAATGTGAAACGATTAGCATTTCTCGACAGGTATCTCACCCTTTGGATCTTTTTATCGATGCTTCTGGGTGTAGGCATAGGATATCTTTTTCCACAACTGGCCTCAAGAATTGAAAATTATACTTCAGGTACAACCAATATTCCAATTGCCATCGGACTTATTTTAATGATGTATCCTCCTTTGGCTAAAGTGGATTATAGTCTCTTGCCAGAGGTTTTCCGCAATGTCAGGATACTCTCCTTGTCGTTGATTTTGAATTGGGTTGTGGGGCCTGTGCTCATGTTTGTACTGGCTTTGATCTTCCTGCAGGATCATCCTGAATATATGGTAGGCCTGATCCTTATCGGGTTGGCGAGATGTATTGCGATGGTCCTGGTATGGAACGACCTGGCTGAGGGAAGCAGTGAGTATGGCGCCGGTCTTGTAGCCCTTAACAGTATATTCCAGGTTTTCGCATACAGCTTTTACGCCTGGTTGTTCATCACCAAACTACCTCCTCTATTCGGTTTTGAAGGGGCAATAGTCGACATCTCCATTCAAACCATTGCTGAAAGTGTTCTGATCTACCTCGGAATTCCTTTTTTAGCCGGAATGTTGAGTAGGTTGGTACTGGTGAAGCTAAAAGGGGAGAAATGGTATACCGAAACCTTTATACCCGCTGTTTCCCCGCTTACCCTTGTTGCTTTACTATTTACCATTATCCTGATGTTTTCTCTCAAGGGTGAACTGATTGTTGAGATACCTGCAGATGTACTGATCATAGCTATTCCTCTGCTTGTATATTTCAGTATTATGTTTCTTATCGGCTTTTTTGTATCAAAAGCTATCGGGGCCAGCTACGATAAGAATGCTGCCATCGCGTTCACCGCTGCCGGCAACAATTTTGAACTGGCCATAGCGGTGTCTATCGCAGTCTTCGGGCTTAATTCCGGGCAAGCTTTTGCAGGGGTAATTGGTCCGCTGGTTGAAGTTCCTGCATTGATTCTTCTTGTCCGGGTTGCATTTTGGTTAAGGAAGAAATATTATTCCGCTAACGAATTGAAGGATATTTAAGGAATCCTTAACAATTTGTACTTTTACTAATACCTACCTTTAAAAACAATAATAACAATCATCATTAATACTATTCAACAATGAAAAAATTATGCATTCTTTTTATGGTGTTTGCCCTCTCTTTTTCGGTAAACGCGCAGATAGAAACACCGGCTCCCAGCCCTTATTCCAAGGTAGAGCAGGTTGTTGGTTTAACAAACGTAACGCTTGAATACTCGCGTCCTGCCATGCGTGGCCGGGTAATCTTCGGAAATCTTGTTCCCTACGGAAAAGTTTGGAGAACAGGTGCTAATTCTCGAACAAAAATAACATTCAGCGACGATGTTATGGTTGGAGACAACACCCTTAAAGCGGGAAGCTACGGGATCCTGACCATTCCTCAAACCGATAACTGGGAGGTAATCTTCTACACTGAAGCCGATGGTGGCGGAGCGCCGCGTGAATTGGATGAAAGTAAGGTAGCGGCAAGAGTAAAAGCCCCTGTGCAGGAAATGCCAATGGACATTCAGTCATTCACCATTACTTTCGACGACCTGACCAGCTCTTCTGCTGTGATCGGTTTTCTTTGGGAAAAGACTTATGTAGGTGTTGAGTTCCAAGTTCCGACAGACAAAAAGGTAAGCGCTGCTATCGATAAAGCTATGGCCGGACCAGGATTTGGTGACTACTATGCCGCCGCTGTTTATTATCACAGTGAAGGGAAAGACGCGAATAAGGCCAAAGAATGGATGGATATGGCCATGAAATTGAATCCTGAGCCAAGGTTTTGGCAACTGCGTCAGCAATCGCTGATCTATGCCGCCGCAGGCGACAAGAAAGGCGCTATTGCCGCAGCAAAGAAATCTCTTGAATTGGCCCAGAAGGCAGGTAATGCCGATTATATTAAAATGAATAAAGAATCCATCGCTGAGTGGACGCAGTAAATATTTAACTAAGAAAATCTGAAAAAGCGTACCGGTAATGGTGCGCTTTTTTTATTTCTTATTCATGCTGAGCTGAAGTATGTAGGCCAGACTCATGACAAGGAAGCATCCAAAGAAATTCAGCCATAAGAAGGGCATCCAGTCCCACCACCAGCCAATGATGACAATAACCTGGGTGATCAATGCCCCGGTAAAAACGGCATTTCCTTTGACCGTTTTCAAAAAGAAGGCGATCAGGAATATTCCCAGTACATTTCCGTAGAAAATAGAACCTATGATGTTCACCAACTGGATAAGGTTGTCTGCCAGGTGCGCCACGCACGCAATGGCAATTGCCAATATTCCCCAGGCAAGTGTAAACCATTTACTCATTCTCACCATCCCCATTTCGCTCATCTCGGTTTTTCGACCCCTTCTGTAAAGATCCATAGCGGTTGTTGATGCAAGCGCGTTCAGTTCACTGGCCGTACTGGACATGGCCGCACTGAGTATCACGGCCAGAAGTAGACCTATAAGTCCCCTGGGCAGATAATTAAGGATAAAATGTATAAAGACATAGTCCTTATCGTTCGTCTCTATCTTGGTTTCTGTTGCCTCTGCTACCTGCGTGATCAAACCTTTGGCCTCCTCCCGCACTTCACGCTCCTCGGCATTGGCAGAAGCGATCCTCGCCTTGAGCTCCGGTTCAGGTGAAATAATATAGGCATCGATCAGATCCTGCTTAGATTCGTAGATAGCATTCTTTTTCTTTCGAAGGTTTTCGTATTCTTCAGACAGATTTGAGGTGGCCATAGACTCACCTGCAATGGGGTTGAAATTGAGAGGTGATTCATTGAACTGGAAGAATACGAACACCATTACACCAACAAGCAGAATAAAGAACTGCATCGGTACTTTCAGAAGCCCGTTAAACAAAAGGCCCAGTCTCATTTCCCTTATCGATCTGCCCGACAGGTAACGCTGTACCTGGCTTTGATCGGTTCCGAAGTAAGAGAGCATAAGAAACGTTCCACCAATCAAACCACTCCAAACCGTGTAGCGGTTCTCAAAATCAAATGAGAAATCCAATACCTCCATCTTTCCGCTGGCACCTGCTATATCAAGCGCCTTGCTAAAAGTGATACCATCTGGCAGGTAAGATATAATGAGGAAAAATGCGATGAACATCCCGGCAAAGATCACCGCCATCTGCTGCTTTTGGGTTGTGCTCACAGCTCGTGTTCCACCGGACACTGTATAGATGATCACCAGAATCCCAATAATTATATTCAATAAGGTCAGGTTCCAACCCAAAACGGCCGAAAGGATAATCGCAGGCGCAAAAATCGTGATCCCGGCAGCCAGTCCTCGTGATATTAAGAACAAAATCGCTGCCAGTATTCTGGTCTTCAGATCGAAACGGTTTTCCAGGAACTCATATGCCGTGTAAACCTTTAGGCGGTGATAGAGCGGGATAAAAACCAAACAGATCACCACCATCGCGATGGGCAGTCCGAAATAAAATTGAACGAAGCCCATACCATCATGAAAAGCCTGGCCGGGTGTTGAAAGAAAGGTTATCGCACTGGCCTGGGTTGCCATTACTGATAGTCCGATGGTCCACCATTGAGCCCTGTTGCCACCTTTCAGGTAATCCTGTACATTTTTGCTTCCCCGGGTTTTCCATGTACCGTATAGCACGATAAACAACAAAGTGATCCCAAGTACGATCCAATCTATTGACTGCATATTAATTGAGGGCTTGGGTTATGAAGTAGAAAAGGATGATGTAAATTAGATTCATCACCAAAACCAGGGTATATATGGGCAGCCACTTACGCCCGGATTCATTTTTATCCATTTTCAGTCGGTTAGTTTTTTATCGAGGTTGATATTGTCCTTGCCAAGTGACAGCATATTGGCAAACAGCCGGTATGCTCCGGCCACACCCGCCGGAAATTCCCTGAAGAAACTCAGGCCGGTGTAGACATAGTATCCCTTCCCGTATTTTGCCACCAGCAGACTGCCATCTTTAGGCGTCTCGCCGGGATCATTCATCGACAGTACAGGTATATATTCATCAGACCATTCGCCCGGGAAATACAATCCGCGCTCCTGGACCCAGCCATCAAAATCCCGTTTTTCTATCTTGTTGGGGAAATTAAGCACTGGATGGTCAGGATTCAAGAAACTGACTTCTGCGGTCTCATCGGTAACCCGGTCTCTTGAAAGTTTTAAGGGGTATGGCCCTATCTCATCTACCTTGATGCCACGGCTGGTATTGTACTGGACGATCATATTTCCGCCCTGCCTGACGAAATCGAACAGGATGTCCTGTTTAAATTTCAATTCATTTACCACGTTGTAAGCGCGAATTCCGACTACCAGGGCATCAAAATTTGATAGTAGTTCGGCATTGATGTCATTCGGTTTTATGTTGACCACATTGTATCCTATAGAATTAAGGCTCTCAGGGATCGCGTCGCCCGCACCTTCTATATAGCCGATGTTTTGCCCCTTTCTAATAATATCCACCCTTACTACTTTGCTTTTACTGGGTAAGATAACCGACTGAAAGGGAATATGGTCGTAATCGATTTCAACAAGCTCACGGGTATACTCCTTTCCATTGACCTCAACCACCGGTGTAAAAAAGCCTTCGCTCCTGTCTTTTGGCGGGATAACCGTGAAGACCACAGTCTCCGAATCCCCTTTTTGTGCTATCGAAACCCGCTGCATGGCGGGATATACGCTCCAGCCGTCAGGATAATCCAGGCTCACTGTGCCTTCCAATTGGTTTCGACCGGCTTTTACAATGACTTCAACATCTTGAGGCTGCTCACTGTCAAATATGTATACTTTTTCGTTTAGTTTTGCTGTTGCCTCCGGAAGAATCTCAAAAGGGCGGTAGAGTTCTCCTTCATCCGGCCTGGAATAACGATAGATCACATCCCTGGTAAGCTCTAACGGCTGGCCTTCAACCTCCAGCCTGAAATGAACACTGACCGTGCGTGGGGTTTCCGGTTCACCAATCAGGTTTTGCTCGTCAACACGGTACATCCCTAGTGTTCCAACTGAATTCAACCAGTAGGGAGATGTTATCTTCCAGTTCTCAGGGATAACCAGAGTCTCCTCTAAATTTTGCCTTTGGTTATTCTCAAGAACAAGGTTTTTCTCAATTGAATCGACCCCGGTACTCAACTTAATACTCCTGATCTTTATATCTGCCCGGCTTCGGTTTAGTGCTTCGATGTTGAGCGCAACAGACTGGCCCGGACTGGCCGTTGGCTCCGAAGCTGAGGCCTCAAGATAAAGGCCTGCACAGGCTTGAATGATATCCCTGATCTCCTTTGTCTTTATTTCTTTCCAGTGCGCGTCTTCAAGTTTTTCAACCAGGCGGAGGGCTTTCAGAAGATCAGGCAGGTGGGAAGCCGGGTTGCTGTAATTGAAGTCCTTTTCTATAGGCTCAAGAATTTCGGCAATGGCTTTTCCGCCATTTACACGGTTCCAGCTTATGTCTATACCTTCAAAGACATCCGGATTATCCTCCGGGCTTTGTTTTGAAAGGGGCATGCCTTTCAGGAATTCGATGTATTCCATCTGCGAGCCTCGGGTACTGACACGGCCGAATCCCTGGCAGAGGTGCTGACTGCTGGCAAGTGAGGCGATCTCGTTGTTAGACATTCCTTTGGATGGATAATAAACTCCAATATCGAAATTGAGCATATTGCTTTTGTCGGCCTTTTCGAAGTTCTCCTGGCTTCCGTAGAACCACCAGGACGTATTAAAAAACAGTCGCTTAGGCTGCCAGGCATCGGTGTAATTTAACTGATTCTTATATTGATTTTCATCGGCTGAAAGATCAAAGGCCTCCATGCTTAGCATGGCAGATGAGGTATGATGGCCATGGGTTCTTCCGGGCGTGCGGTGATCGAATCGATTGATGATCACATCAGGTTTGAAAGTGCGTATGGCCCATATTACATCGCCCAGTACCTCCTCCTTGTTCCAGATACTCAGGGTTTCATCGGGATGTTTTGAATAGCCGAAATCATTCGCTCTTGTAAAGCGTTGTTCACCACCGTCAATACGCCTTGCCGCCAGCAATTCCTGGGTTCTTATCACACCAAGAAGTTCCCTTAGTTCAGGACCTATCAGGTTTTGCCCACCATCACCACGGGTGAGAGAAAGGTAAGCGGTTCTGGCCTTTACATGATTCGCCATATATGCGATAAGCCTTGTATTCTCGTCGTCGGGGTGGGCCGCAACATAAAGCACTGACCCCAGCACATTCAATTTCCGGACAGCGTCGTGAATATCGGCAGTAGACCAGGTTTTGGGTTTCTGGGCAAAGGTGACAGAGAGACTAAACAGGAAAATCCAGAGTACGCGGCAAGATGGAAGCATAGTGTCTTGATGTTGGTGTGATCAAATATATAAAAGATCGGCAGGGCTAAGCCGTCTTTTAATGTTTCTTTAACTCGATCTAAAGCCATTTTTTCCTGCGGAAATAGATGATCATACCTAAAACGATCAGGATCATCACCCCCCAGAAAATGTAATATCCATAGTGGTATTTTAATTCAGGGATGTTCTCGAAATTCATCCCGTAAATTCCAGCCAGGAAAGTCATAGGTATAAAAATACTGGCCATGACGGTCAGGACCTTCATCACCTGGTTCAT
>JBFKFP010000118.1:0-8931 GCA_041618535.1 Flavobacteriaceae bacterium | reverse complement strand
TGATATCTACACCGCAAAAGTTAACAGGAAATCTGATACTCTGCCCTTTGTACTGATTCCATCCGACAGCTCCGGTATAGGGGTCAACACCATGGCCCATGAATCTTCAGTAGCTATTACCAAAGACGGACAAACAATGTACTACTCGGGGGGAATGGTTAATCAAAAAGGGGAAATGCGTTATGATAAATGGGGGAACTCCCACCTTAAATTGCATCGGGCCTCCAGAATTGATGACAGATGGATTGAGACAACAGAAGACCGTAACGCTTTGAAATCCTTGGAATTAAAGCATTACTCCGTAAGCAGTCCCGCACTTAGCCCCGATAATAAACGGCTTTATTTTGTCAGTTGTGCACCTTTCCCGGATGCAAAAGGACAGACCGATATTTATTACGTCGATATTGATGAAGACGGTTCATTAGGTAAAGTAACCAACGTACCGGGGATAAACACTTATGGACGGGAGGGATTTCCTTATTTAGCTTCAGATGGTTCGCTGTATTTTTCTTCAGATGGCATCTATGATAACCTCCTGAGCATGGGTTTACTTGACATCTATAAAGTTGAAGATATAGATATGGTGATCAGTAAAACCAAGAAGCCTGAGATCATTCACCTTAAAAGTCCGTTTAACAGTGATAAGGACGATTTTGCCTTCTTCATTGATGAAAACTCCGAAGATGAGAGCTGCGAGTTCTACGCATATTTCTCTTCGAATAGAAAATTTATGGGAGCGAAAGGGGATGACGATTTGTATCGCACCAAATTAAAGAAGTTTAAGACAGTTTCAGGAGTGGTAACAAATGCCAAAACGCTGGATCCCATTACAGATGCCAATGTACATCTCATAAACAGTGATGGAGTGGTTTTAAAGTCTGTTAAGGTGGATGAAAAGGCCGGATACAGCTTCGAAGTAGAATGCGATCAGTTCTATCGTTTGCGTGCCAGCAAGGCTAATTTCTATGATGATCTTACTGAACTGGATACTGCAAACTCCGATCAGACAATCGCCCTTCAGTTAAATCCATATCCATGCGAATTCTCCGGCCGGATTGGATTTGAACTAGATTCCGACCAAATAAATTCAGCAGCGGCAGAAAACCTGATACCCATTTTAGACCTTCTACTGACTAATCCCGGGATTAAGGTCAGAATCGAGGCCCATACAGACTTGAGAGGATCTGCTGAATACAATTTAGACTTATCGCAACGCCGAGCTCAGAATACCAGGCAACACTTAATTAATGAGGGGGTGAAAGCCGAACAGATCATTAGTGCAATTGGATTGGGTGAAAAATGCCCTCTTATAAGTGAAGAGGAAATAAAATTACTGCCTCCCGATCAGCAGGAGATTAAAAATGCTTTAAACAGGAGATCCCGGTTCATTCTGAGTATTTGCGAGGATGAAACCGAAGTTTGCGCAGACTCTGTCCAAAAAAAATAATCCTATTACAGAGGCTCAAAGTTATCACTTTACACTTCTTATCGAAATATTCCGTTTTATTCAAAGGGATATGAGAATACCGAATCCAAAATGATTATCCTTCAACTACTAACGCTAAGATTTTATTTATAGTGGGCAATTATCTAATTTTAAGGGTCAATACATTATTATGAATTACGGAAATTTACTTCTTGCATTTTCTTTATTTTTTTTAAGCAATTATGCACTCTCTCAAAGCAACCTTCACATTCCCAAGGAAATAAAACAGGCCTATGACAAAGGCACACGTTCCATGGACGGCAAACCAGGGTCGAATTACTGGCACAATACAGCAGATTATAAAATAGACCTTACCGTAGTACCTGAAACCCGGGAATTGAAAGGCAGTGAAAAGGTTACCTACATTAATAAAAGCCCCGATGAATTGAGCAATATTGTTATCCGTCTTTACTACGATGTATTTAAAAAGGGAAATCAGCGCGATATGCAGGTGAATCCTGAAGATATAGATGATAATGGGGTCGATCTGAATAAAGTGGCGATAAATGGGAAAGATGTTGATCTAGATAGTCCCTATGCAAGTCAGCGTTCCGGAACCAACCTAATCCTTGCTCTGGATGAGCCACTGAAACCAGGAGGACAAGTCGTAATGGATTTTGAATGGGTTCAAAAAGTTCCATTAACGGTAAGAAGAACGGGGGCGATTGACAACACCTCTTTTTTTGTTGCCTACTGGTATCCTCAGGTTGCCGTATATGACGATATTTTTGGCTGGGATCTTATCAATTACACCTTCGGGACCGAATTCTATAACAACCTTGGAAATTATGATGTTAAGATCACAGCACCTGAAAATTTTCTTGTCTGGGCTACCGGAACACTGCAAAACAGCTCAGACATTCTTCCTGATAAAATTCACGAGAAATATGAGAGAGCCAAAACTTCTGATACCCTGATCCAGGTTGTTACTGCAGAAGATCTTAAGAATCTAAAATTAAAGAGTGGAACATGGCACTACACAGCAGAAGAGGTGTCAGATTTTGCATTTGCCATCAGCGATCATTACCAGTGGGACGCACTGTCGCAGGGCGTTGACGGGCGCCATGTGCTTATCAGCACCGCTTACCCCAGTGAGCAGGCATTGCGTTACACCGAAGTGACCAAAGTTCAGCAGAAAACGATGAAATATTTTTCCGAGGATTTTCCGGGTATTCCTTACCCCTATCCGGCCTTTACTACCTTTATCGGCTTAAGAGGCGGGGGGATGGAATTCCCTATGATGGCCAATAATGACGGACCTGAGACAGGGGTGACCATCCATGAACTTTTTCACACTTATTTCCCTATGTATGTGCGCATCAATGAGCGCCTCTTCGCCTGGATGGACGAAGGCTGGGCAACCTTTGTTACCTCTATCACGAAGCATAAATTACTCAACGGCAGTAATAACGCCGGATCCCTATACAGGATGTTTAAAGGCGGGATGCAGGACAGGATTGGGACTGTTGGCGACCTTCCTGCTGTGACTTCCTCTCAATATATGGCAGACAATTACGGGTATCATTCTTATTCCCTCCCCGCCTTCACCTATGCACTGTTGTATCAGCATCTTGGGGAAGATCTTTTTCTTAGTTGCTTTCGTGAATATATCAATCGATGGGCGAAAAAGTCGCCAACCCCATATGATTTCTTCTATACCTTCGAAAATGTTTCAGGAAGAAACCTGAAATGGTTCTGGGATAGCTGGTATTTTGAAATAGGCTATCCCGAAATAGGTATAAGAGATTATAATAATGGCAAACTCACTGTTGAACGAATCGGAGATCGACCCGTTCCGGTCGGTGTTATGGTTGAATATAACACCGAGAACGATTCGGACATGAAGACGTATTATACCATAGAGAATATAGATATCTGGAAGGATGGAAAGACCATGCATACGATGAGCATTCCGCAGCCAGATAAAATCAAGAGCATTACGATCAATGCCGACTTTCCCGATATGGAAGTTGTGAATAATTATTATCCGCCCTTGACCGAACGTTACAAAGCTTTTAATGTCAATTCAGATGTTCTGGGAACTTACAGGGTGCAGGGATCTCCCGTGAATCTCATAATGACCGACAAGGGTGGAGTGTATCATATGGTGATAACGAATTCGGATATCAGTTCGTACCTGTTACCTGTAGATTCGATGAAATTCAAATCTATAGATGGCAACATAAGTGTCAACTTCTGGGAGACCGATGATAAAGTAACCGATATGACCATGACGTTTGCTGATTACGCATTGACAATCAGGGGGACGAAGAAATAACAACAGTTAACTGGTAACCAAATAAAAAAGTTACCTTAAAGCTGATATGGCTTTCTCAATAAAATTTTCGTCTGCGCGCGAACGTAAACTTTGGCTGTTTTCTTTTGCTGTAGTAATGGCTATTGCTATGTCTCTTTTTATCAACAGGGAGATCATCGGTTTCTTTGGCAACCAGTATCTGCAGGGCGCTGTTTTCTTACTGGGCATGCTAATGATCGCCTCAGCACTCTTTTTAAATGTTTTCAGATCTAATATCAGGTTTTTGGAGATTGCCGTATGGATTGGAATAGCAGCCGTCTATTTAATGCTGTTCTTAAGATTAGGATTAGCCGAGCGCTCCCATCTTATGGAATATAGCGTTCTAGCCATGCTGGTGCACCAGGCTCTTGATGAGCGCCATAAGAATGGTATTCAACTCAAGAGGCCTGCATTGCTCACCTTTGCTGTGGTTTTTGGCATCGGAATAATGGATGAAGGAATTCAATTGTTCCTTCCCAATCGTGTATTTGATTGGAATGACATTGCCTTTAACGGTATAGCTGTCTGCGGGGCTGTCTTATCGCTTGTCCTTGTTTCACGTCTCAAAAAGAAATTTCGTTAAATTAAAGTAACTCACATGACCATGGAACCCATAAAAGATTTGCTAATGACCAACAATAAGATAAAATTGCTGGAGATCCTGCTGGTATTTTTTGTTGCTGCGGTCATAATTCTGATTTTCCTGAAGGAGGGTGATGAAAATCTTATACATAACCAAATAGTCTTATGGGCGGCTAATGTTGCCATGCTGCTTATGGTCTGGCTTGGCCTCAGAATACGTGGCGAAGGATGGGACAGCTTAGGGCTCAAGGCTGCAAAGACAGGTTTCAAAGGGCTGCTAAAAACCTTTCTGCTCTCACTGCTGGTTTTGGTCCTTGCCCTGGCAGGTTTTATCCTAGGATCAATTATCATGGCAAATATCACCGGTATACCCGAACCTTCAGACATGAGCAATTATGCTTTCCTTAAAGATAATCTGGGCATGCTTTTCCTGATGCTTATGGGTGTCTATATCGTTTCATCTTTTGGGGAAGAAGTGATTTACCGCGGCTTCCTGATCAATCGTTTTTCTGAATTCAGCTCAGACACCAAAAAAGTCAGGCTGTTGGCTGTCCTGCTCAGTTCCATCATTTTCGGACTAATTCACTACAGCTGGGGCCCTATGGGAATGGTACAAACTTTTTTCATGGGACTTGCTCTTGGACTCTGCTATATCTATCTGAAAAAAAGATTGTGGCCCCTGGTACTTGCCCATGCCTATATGGATACGATTCTCCTGCTGCAGATTTACCTGGCTTCAAATTGATCTGTTGCACCTATGACGAATCAGTTACTAACCTCTAACAACTAACTCCTGGTCTCCAGGCACTAGGAACTAATTTCTCTTTTAAAAGGCTGCCTTTTCATGTAGGTAAGACTTCGCCATAACCACTCAAACGGACCGAATCTGAATTTATTAAGCCATGGTCGTGACCAAATGATTTGCAATATCAGGATGGCAAGCACCAGTAAAACTTGTTGCCATCGTTCAACCTGCCCGAACAAGCCAAGACCGATTCCCCAGAATATGAAGACGCAAATTATCGATTGCATGAGGTAGTTGGTCAGGGCCATCTGGCCTACTGCCCGGAGTTTGTCACGCAGACCCGTGAGCACATCAGATTTAGACAAAAGCATAATGGCACAGATATAACCGAAGCTCATAAACAAACTGCCCCAATAATTCCATTGCGACCCGAGGTACATAGAATACTCAAAAGAAAATTCTGCCTCGAAATTAGTGTACATACCATAACCCGATATCATCAAACCGAGAACAATTCCTATGATCAAGCCTTTGGTATAAAACGCCTTTGATCGATGAGCGCTCAACACCCCTGTCTTGAATAGCGCCATCCCGATCAACATCAGTCCCCCGGCTCTCCACAGGAATATCATCAGAAAGACCCAGATCTCCATAAAAGTAGCTCCGGCCGAGTTGTGAGCTATTTGCTGTGAGAGGCTACCGGTTAGTTCGCCGATCTCCCTCTCCATGCTTTCAGTGGAAGGAATCCAGCTTTGTTTCGCCATCTCTAGGCTTTCAGGAGGCCACATCTCCATGCTAGTTCCGAAGAAGGAATATAAAAGCGTATGAACTCCTATTATTATAATTCCCAAAATGAACAATAAGGTCGGACTTGCCTTTCGGAGTAAATAGACCAGGAATCCGCAAATTGCATAGGGCACAAGGATATCTCCATACCAAATAAAATGGGCATGCACCAAGCCGATAATAAGTAGCCAAAATGTTCGCCTGTAGTGCAGTCCTGCCGATTTACCCGTGCGTTCCTCAGCCCTCCGGGTCATGAGGATTATCCCGGCGCCAAATAAAATGGAAAAGATCGTCATGAATTTCTGGTCGGCAAAAAGATGGCTAAGTATCCAGACCCATTTGTTTATACCTTCCATGTCTCCATAGGCCATAGGATTCAGGTAGGCCGCTCCCGGCATTGAAAAGCTTTGAATGTTCATAATAAGAATACCCAGGATGGCGATGCCTCGAAGCAGGTCGAGAGATTGAATTCGTTCTTTGGACTGTACTGGTTGGTTTATAGTACTCATATAAATGTTCGGTTGGTCAGTTAAATAAAGATAATCAAATCAGCTTAAACAGGCCGGGGCCATCACAAACCCGATCTTCAGGAGATTATAAAGGCCATAAACAATTTGAATAGGCAGGTTTTTAAAATAAAGATTTTCTGCAATCACAAATACATGATCCGATTCTGGATTGTTAATCTCCCCATTTTACGTTATCTTTAATAGATGAACAAAACCAAGGTCATAAAACTGATCATCTCATGTGTGCTTTGCATAGGGATCATTTATTTGGCGGTGGTTGTGGTTCAGAAACTGATAAACTAACTAAACGCTTTACGTCATGAAAAAGAATATGGGAACGGCAGATCGGGCCATACGCATTATAATTGCCGCCGTCATCGCTTATTTATATTTTACTGATAAGATTACCGGCACATTAGGCATTGTACTCTTGGTTGTAGGAATCGTTTTCCTGCTTACAAGCCTGGTGGGAACCTGCGGACTTTATTCACTGGTGGGAGTTAACACCTGCAAGGTAAAGCCGAGTGAATAGTTATTCTGAACCCGTTTAATGCCATAATGGATATTTGTAAATGTGATTCATCCGTCATTGGATTGTTTTTCTCTTTTAACAGATAACATCAATCCTTGCTATTCATGACAGCTCAAGGCAATTGCTTCCTGAGCCTGTTGTCTGTACACTGAAAACTAACGACGAACTCATTATACTTTGACCGAATTAAGCATTCCATCAACCGGTTCCATCTTCCCGAACCCACCTCCCCTGTACCTTTTATCATTAGTCAATTAAGGAATTAATTCTAATTAATTGGCAAGTCATTAATACACGAAAAAATCTCATATGCTTAACTTTGTTAACTAACTGTAATGCACGACCATGGACACCACCAATAACCCCATCGTAGAACAGCTAAGAGAACAGAAGAAAAATCCAAACCTCAGATTGAGGATAAAGGATCGAACAGAGTATTTTACCAAGCTGTTGTATCACACCCTTTTCGACAGTGATACTGAGCTCGAATGTAACTTGCAGGAGCTCGAGACCGTCTTCGAGGAGATAACCGAGCTGGCATGTTGGGAGCACGAGCAAAGCTGTGAATCCATCTGGGAGCAATATGTTAATCATCTTCCTGACATCCTGAAAAAATTAAATAAAGATGCCCGGGCTTTCCTGGCCAACGATCCGGCAGCTAATTCTATAGAGGAGATCTACCTGGCCTATCCAGGATTCTATGCCATCGCTATCTACAGGCTTAGCCATGAATTATTGAAATACAAAATTCCCTTGGTCCCCAGGCTGATGACCGAATATGCGCATAGACTCACCGGGACAGATATCAATCCGGGCGCCCAGATAGGTGAATCCTTCTTTATCGATCATGCCACCGGTATCGTAATAGGTGAAACGGTAATTATAAAAAACAATGTTCGTATCTACCAGGGGGTTACCCTGGGCGGACGTTTTGTGGCACGACAACAGCGTAATACCAAACGCCATCCCACAGTAGAGGATAACGTCACCATCTATGCCAATGCTACAATTTTAGGCGGTGACACCGTGATAGGGGCAAATACAACAGTGGGCGGTAATGCCTGGATCACGGCTTCGGTTCCGCCCAATTCAATAGTTTCTGCAATTACAGAAACCAAAATCAAAACCCTGACCTGAGATGCATATTGAAGACCTTATCGGCAATACACCTATGGTACGAGCCAAAAGGCTGATCGTAAATCCTGACATTGAGCTCTGGTTAAAACTGGAAGGACATAATCCCGGAGGCAGTGTAAAGGACAGGGCCGCGCTCAACATGATCAGAAGCGCATTAGACCGCGGCGATATCGATAAGAATTCAAAACTGATCGAAGCTACCAGCGGGAATACGGGAATTGCGCTGGCCATGATAGCAGGGAGATACGGATTGGATATCGAATTGGTCATGCCAGAGCATGCAACTAAAGAAAGGGTGCAAACGATGAGAGCTTATGGAGCTAGGGTTATATTGACCCCGACCGAAGTCGGGATTGAGGGGTCCAGGGATTATGCCGAGAGCAAGGTTATGAACGAGGATTATATCATGCTAAACCAATTTGCCAACGACGACAACTGGAAGGCGCATTATAACACCACAGGTCCGGAGATATGGCGGGATACAGCCGGCCGGATTACCCATTTCATTTCTGCCATGGGAACAACAGGGACTATAACCGGAACAAGCAAATTCCTGAAGGAAAAAAATCCTGATATAAAAATCATAGGAGCCCAGCCTGAGGAAGGCAGCCGGATTCCCGGAATACGGAAATGGCCCCCGGAATATGTGCCCCGATTTTTTGATCCAGGCAGAGTAGACCGGCTAATAGAAGTTAACCAGATGGAAGCATCTGCCATGGCAAGGCTTCTCGCTTCTGAGGAAGGTGTATTCTCAGGTATGAGCAGCGGTGGGGCCGTGACCGCTGCACTTAAACTCGCCGACAGCCTTGATAGCGGAGTTTTGGTGGCGATTATCTGCGATCGCGGTGACCGTTACCT
>JBFKFP010000117.1:0-8956 GCA_041618535.1 Flavobacteriaceae bacterium | reverse complement strand
GATACCGGAATTGGAATACCTCTAAAAAAACAGAAAGAAATTTTCGAAAGTTTTGTGCAAGCCGAATTCAATACTTCCAGATTATATGGTGGGACAGGACTTGGACTGACTATCAGCAAAAAGATCCTGCACTACATGGGCAGCGAGCTCATGGTAGAAAGTTCCCCCGGAGAAGGATCAGCCTTCTGGTTTGAAATCGACTTCAAACTGGCTGACCCGGCCTCGGTTTCTAAACCAAGGACAAAGCCGAATGGCACTATTTCTAAACCGATAACCCTTAAGGTGTTAGTAGCCGAGGACAACAGGTTGAATCAAATGGTATTGAAAAAGCTTTTCGGCAAATGGGAGATTTTCTTTACTATCACTAATAATGGCAAAGAACTGCTAGAGGCACTTGAAAAAGAGGATTATGACCTAATTTTAATGGACCTTCAGATGCCGGTATTGGATGGTTATCAGACAACTAAAATAATCAGGAAACTGCCTAATAAGATCAAGGCCGGTATTCCGATAATCGCCTTGACAGCTTTTGCACAGGAAGAAGCAAGGATAAAAACTTCAAAGTATAAGATGAACGGGTTTATGACCAAGCCCTTCAATCCAAATGAATTTCATGATCTCCTGAGTTTCTATGGGAACAAGATCCAAAACGCAGGCTGAGAAAATAATCTATATTTTCTATTTGATTTAGCCCCGGGTTTTGTACTTTCATGTAATGAGAGAAAATTTTCTATATTACATATGGAGATATAAGAAGTTCAGATCTGAAAAAATTAGAACTACCGATGGCCAACCGATTAGAATAACCGATTATGGTCAAGTCAATACCAATGCCGGTCCGGACATTCTAAATGCCCGGTTAACCATCGGTTCGATCTCCTGGGCCGGGAATGTCGAATTCCATACAAAGGCATCTCACTGGTATCTTCATGGTCATCATAAGGACCCAGTGTACGATTCGGTTATCCTGCATGTGGTTTGGACTTTTGATACCGAGGTTTATAATTGCCACGGAACACTGGTGCCTACCCTTGAATTGAACCCCCTGGTGACGTCCCAGGTCTTCAGTCAATATGAATACTTTTTTATGCGTCCGCTGAAATGGATCAATTGTGAGACCCAAATTTCGTCACTGAATGATCATGTTATAAGCAACTGGTTCCAAAAACTCTTTTTTCTCCGGCTTCAACGCAAGTCTTCAGAGATTCTGTCCATGCATCGGCAATTGGATCAGGATTGGGAGGCAACCACCTTCGCCTGTTTGGCAAAATACCTGGCCGGACCTGTTAATGCAGCGGCTTTTTTCAGCATGGCTAAAAGTTTTGATTTCAGGATCGTTTTAAAGCTGAAGCCGGATCTTCTTTCGTTAGAAGCCCTTTTTTTTGGTCAGGCAGGCCTTTTAAACATTAAGGAGAAGGATTCTTATTCAGAATTACTCGCGCATCGATACAAATTCTTAAAACGGAAATACAATTTGGATAATCGTAATATAATCCGCATCAGGTTTCTGCGCTTAAGGCCCGATGGTTTTCCCACTATCCGGTTGTCTCAACTCGCGGGAATCTATAATAAAAATTCGCATTTGTTTTCTGAAATAACTGAATCTGAGCGTGCCGAGGAGATGATTCAATTGTTTAAAGTAACTGCATCATCATACTGGTCAGATCATTATAAATTCGGAAAACCATCTGTTGAAAAAATTAAGTCGATTTCCCGTGAGAAGCAGACCAGTTTAGTCTTGAACGTGGCGATACCCCTGAGGAATGCCTACAGAGATTTTTTGGGCAGGGGTAAAAATTTGACTGATTTTGGCGTCGCAGCTGAACTCTCTTCGGAATCAAATGCAATAGTTTCTGGTTTTTCTTCAATTGGTATCAAAGTTAAAAATGCTGCTGAATCACAGGCTGCGGTTGAACTCAAATCCAATTATTGTGATAAGAATAAATGCATGCAATGTGAAATTGGAAATGAAATTTTAAGTTGAAATATGTAAATTGCACACATGAAATGGTTTTATGCTGTTTTGCTGTATTTTCAGAAACACGGGTTCTATGTTTGTCAGAGAATAGCAGACAGGCTGGGGATAAGAGCCAGGGTGGTCCGCACCTCATTTATTTACCTCACCTTCGTTACCCTTGGATTTGGTTTTGCTTTATATTTGTTCATCGCCTTTTGGATAAGGATCAAGGATTTGATCTATACAAAGAGGAGTTCAGTTTTCGATCTGTAATTCATGGCTAATTCCCTATTAAAAGCATTCTGGTCCAGGATCAATTTGGCCGTAAGCCTTTTGGCCGGACTTCTTATTATTGGTATAGTCGGGTTTAAGGCCCTTACGAGCTATTCCTGGATTGATTCATTTTACATGACGGTCATCACCATATCCACAGTTGGATTTGGTGAGGTAAAACCCCTTGACACAGAAGCCAAGGTATTTACCATCTTCCTGATATTGACCAGTTTCATAGTTGTGGGTTATGCCATAAAGGTAATCACCGAATATATCGTTTCAAGAAATGATGCCGAAGAAATAAAATTAAAGAAAATGCAAAAAATTGTCGATAACCTTAACAACCATATCATTATTTGTGGATATGGAAGAAATGGAAAGCAGGCGGCCAAAAAACTGCACGCGTACAACAAGGATTTTGTGGTCATTGAAAGAGAGAAGGAAATTGTTGATAAATTCAGAAGTGATGAGATGCCATTTGTTCATGGCGATGCAGATGATGATGAGGTGCTGTTTCAGGCCGGTATTAAAAGAGCCAGCTGCCTGATCTCAGCTCTTCCAAATGATGCCGATAATTTATTCGTCGTGCTTTCAGCAAGGCAGATCAATGATAAAATCCATATAATCAGCAGGGCCTCCCAAGATACTAGTTACAGCAAACTAAAACTTGCTGGAGCTAACAACGTGATTTTGCCTGATAAAATAGGTGGAGATCATATGGCTTCCCTGGTTGTCATTCCTGATTTGATCGAGTTCATAGATAACCTTTCCATTGTTGGGGAAGGAAATATTAACATCGAACAATTAGATGTCGAAAGGCTTTACGATACATCCTCGGTAAAGACCATCAGGGATCTGGATCTCAGGCGAAAAACCGGTTGCAACGTGATCGGTTATAAAGGGCCGAAAGGAGATTATATAGTCAATCCGGAAGCAGATCAAAAACTTGTTCCGAACTCAAAGGTTATCGTATTGGGGAGGCCTGAACAAATCCAAAAACTGAACTCTCTGTATAATATTTAGGCCTTCTGCTTTTAACAGCATTTGTTTTAAAAACTCGTTTTTTTTTAGCATCTTGCCCGTGAATTACACTTCTTAACTGAAAAAACGACTAACTAATAATAATTTATCATGAAGCATTATTTTCTCCTGATTTTAAGTCTGTTCTTGCCGTTTATCTCCTCTGCTCAGGAAGCTGAGAGAGGTCTTGACGAACGTGTTAATGATGCTTTTATGCCGATAGCCGAGGCCTGGGAAGGACTGGTGCTGTATCCGGTTACGATTGGAGAATACAATATCCCATTTGTGGTTATTTTATTGGTTTGCGGGGCAACGTTTTTTACTGTGATATTCAGGTTTCCAAACATCCTTAAATTTCCACTGGCTGTTAACACGGTTAGAGGTAAATACGACGATATCGAAGGCCATGGAGTTGAAGAGAAGGTAGCGGTCAACATTGTTGAGGGCGATCTTCCGGATACCATCAGGGATGAAAGTAAGGAGGGTGAAGTGAGTCATTTCCAGGCCCTCGCAACTGCGGTCTCCGGAACTGTCGGGCTGGGTAATATTGCCGGGGTAGCTATTGCCATCGCTCTTGGTGGACCCGGAGCGACCTTCTGGATGATCGTATGTGGACTGATCGGGATGTCAACAAAGTTTGTTGAGTGTACCCTTGGTGTTACCTATCGGGACGTGGATGAAGACGGAACGGTTTATGGCGGCCCCATGTATTACCTTTCCAAGGGGCTGAGGGAGCGAAAGATGGCTGGATTGGGAAGAGTTTTAGCGGGACTGTTTGCCATTCTCTGTATCGGTGCCTCCTTCGGAGGCGGGAACGCATTTCAGTCTAACCAAGCCACCGTGCAGCTTTCATCACTACTGGGGCTTAAAGGTGGTTCAACGGGTTTTGTTATAGGATTGATCCTCGCCATTCTTGTTGGAATTGTGATCATAGGCGGCATTAAAAGAATTGCCAGCATTACTGAAAAGATAGTCCCATTTATGGCCGGTATCTACGTATTGGCTGCACTGGTGATCATTTTCGCTAATTTCAGTTATATTGATGATGCCTTCGGATTGATCTTTGACGGTGCCTTTACCCCGATGGCCGGACTTGGTGGTTTGGTCGGGGTACTTATCGTAGGCTTCCAGAGAGCGGCATTCTCCAATGAGGCAGGAGCAGGTTCTGCAGCTATTGCTCACTCTGCCGTAAGGACAAAATACCCGGCCTCAGAAGGTGTAGTGGCCCTGCTAGAACCCTTTATCGATACGGTTGTCATATGTACTATGACCGCACTGGTTATCATATTCTTTAATATTGACGGCGATAATGTTCAGAGTATTTTCCAATACGGTGCGGCGGGAGATTCAGCCAGTAGCGTTCTGCTTAATTCTGATGGAACTACAGTAGGCGGAGTGGATCTGACATCCATGGCTTTTGATTCGGTCATCCCCGGGTTCTCTTACGTTCTCACCATCGCAATAGTTCTGTTCGCATTTTCTACAATGATCTCATGGTCCTATTACGGACTTCAGTCGTGGAAGTATCTGTTTGGAAAAGGTAAAACTGCAGATATTCTCTATAAAATTCTATTCCTTGTATTTGTTGTGATTGGCGCAGCTGCTACCCTGGATGCGGTTATCAAATTCTCCGATGCCATGATTCTGGCTCTTGTATTCCCGAATATGATCGGTCTCTTATTGCTCTTCCCGAGAGTCAGAGAGGAAGTGACAAAATATGTTGAAGCCATCCGGGCTGATAGGGAGTAACCTAATAGCATGAAACAAAAAAAGATCCCATTGCGATTCACACACCAGCAGCGCAATGGGATCTTTCTTTTGCTATTCCTTGTTATAGGATTAGAGCTCCTATATTATAAAGTTCAGAACTCAAAGAAACGATTTAGCATTGACAGGACCCATCAGGAAGCTGTGCAACAAGAGATAGATTCCCTGATGGTAGTCTATAGCCATGAAACCAAATCTGAAGTACGGCCATTCAACCCGAATTTCATCAGTGATTTTAAAGGGTATATGCTGGGAATGGTGCCTGAGGAGATAGATCGCCTGCTAAAACACAGGAAGAAGGGGCTCTGGGTCAACACAGCAGAAGAATTTCAGAAAGTAACCGGAATTTCAGATTCCCTCCTTGCGGAAATAAGCCCTATGTTCAGGTTTCCGGAATGGGTCTCCAACAGATCTGTGAAATCAGTTGAAAGTCCATATTTTGACACCGAATTGAGTTATGCGGATAAAAAGGATCTCAATAAAGCCACAGTCGGGGAACTTCAATTGGTAAACGGGGTTGGTAAAGTCCTTTCCGAACGGATAATTCGTTTAAGGAATTCTTTCCCCGGCGGATTTTTACACAGCGTTCAGCTGGCGGATGTCTATGGATTGAGTCCGGAGGTCATCGAACGCATCGAAAATCGCTTTGTAGTCAAATCCCCAAGGCAGGTTGAGAAGATTTCTTTGAACAGTGCAACCGTGGAACAATTGGTTACTGTTCAGCATATAGACTATGAACTGGCGCATGAGATCGTGAAGCAGAGAACCCTGAGAGAGGGCTTTAAATCGTGGGAGGAATTAACAAAAGTTAAAGATTTTCCTCAAAACAAAATTGCGATAATTCAACTATATTTGTCGCTCGATTAAACACGTTTTGCTATGAAGGATTTGTACTTCTCTGAAGAACATCAAATGTTTCGAACCAGTCTCCAGAAGTTTCTTGAAAAAGAGGTCAGACCTCATATTGAGAAATGGGAAGAGAGCGGTACTATAGACAGATTTATATGGGAGCGTTTCGGTGAGATGGGTTACTTCGGTCTTCCATATCCGGAAGCTTATGGCGGCCATGATCTGGATTTATTTTATTCGGTAATCCTTCTTGAAGAACTTCAGAAGATCAATTCAGGAGGATTTGCTGCCGCTATATGGGCGCACATATACCTGGCCATGACACATCTGAATGCCGAGGGATCCCATCATATCAAACAAAAATATTTGTCAGACAGCATAAGTGGTAAGAAGATAGGCTGCCTGGCCGTTACTGAACCATTTGGAGGAAGTGATGTTGCCGGAATGCGAAGCACAGCCGAGAAGCATGGTGAGACCTACATCCTGAATGGGTCTAAAACTTTTATAACGAATGGGGTGTATTGCGACTACATGGTTGTAGCTGCGAAAACAAGTCCGGAACTCGGAAATAAGGGAATCAGCATGTTTGTGGTGGACAGAAATTTTAAGGGAGTTTCGGTTTCCAAGCTGAATAAACTGGGATGGCGGGCCTCCGACACGGCAGAGATAGCCTTCGATAATGTAAAGATTCCTGCGGAAAACCTTCTTGGCGATGAAGGCAAGGGATTTCCATATATCATGCAACATTTTGCATTAGAGCGTCTTTTGATGGCTATAAATGCTCATGCAAGGGCTGAATATGCACTCGATTATGTAAGGCAGTATATGAGTGAGCGCAAAACTTTCGGGAAGCGACTTGATGAATACCAGGCCCTGCGTCATAAATTCGCAGAACGGTATTCGGAAATGGATATTTGTAAAGCCTATAATTACCAAACAGCTTATTTGCTCAACAAGGGAGAATACCCGGTTAAAGAAGCCACAATTGCAAAACTGAGATCTACAAAAATGGCAGATGAGACCATTTATGACTGTTTGCAGTTCCTTGGGGGTTATGGATATATGGAGGACTATCCGATGGCCCGGTTATTCCGGGACAGCAGGCTTGGCCCTATAGGTGGTGGCACATCAGAAATACTACGCGAGATCGTTGCCAAAATGGTGATTGATGGCAAGGAATATAACCGTCCGATATAAATTTATTATTTGGAATTGCTAATTTTGATTAACTTAGTATATTTGCACCTGAAAAATTTTAACAGAGAGGAGGTTAAGGCCTATGTTGATTATTCCGATTAAAGAAGGTGAAAATATAGACAGAGCGTTGAAGCGTTTCAAGCGTAAGTTTGATAAAACTGGAACAATGCGTCAGCTGCGTACAAGAAAGCAGTACACAAAACCTTCTGTTAAGCGTAGAGCGACAATACAGAAAGCTCAGTACATTCAGCGTCTTAGGGATGCCGAAGACCTGTAGCGAAAAAAAGATAATGCTTTAATCCCGGACCCGACAGTCCGGGATTTTTTATGCGATTGAGATTTCTTTTGTAAATTTAGTTCTGCACAATTCACGCTCATGGCCTTCAAATCGTTTCTCGATTATCTCTCCCTGGAAAAGAATTATTCCGTTCACACCATCAATGCTTACCGCCGAGACCTTGAAGCTTTTCAGGACTTCGCCCGCAATGATTTCGATCTTCAACAGATCAAAAATGCCGACTATGTGGTAATCAGGAATTGGATCATCAGGCTGGTTGATCATGGATTGTCAAACAGAACGGTGAACAGAAAGATCAGCTCGCTGAATGCTTATTATAAATTCCTGTTGAAAACTTCGGATATAAAAATCAATCCTTTGTCCCGTCATAAGGCGCTCAAGACCAGTAAAAAGGTTCAGGTTCCTTTTTCGGAAAAGGAAATGGAAACAGTTTTGGATGATTTGAATTTTGATGATTCCTTCGAGGGGTTGAGAGATAAGGCCATTATCGAGCTTTTTTATACTACCGGGATGCGAAGAGCTGAATTGATAGGTCTTAAAGTCTCAGATTTCGATTTTGAAAACAAGCATGTAAAGGTATTGGGCAAGCGAAATAAAGAGCGACTGGTGCCATTGCTGGGCGGAGTTATAGAAACCCTTCTTCGCTATAAGGCTGAACGTGAAAATCTTAAGGAGCTTGAAGACGATTCGATCATGTTTTTAACGAAAAAAGGTGTCAAAGTATACGAAACTCTTGTGTACAGAATTATAAATAGTTATTTTAGTAAGGCATCGCAGAAGGTCAAAAAGAGTCCTCACATCCTTAGGCACTCTTTCGCAACACACCTACTGAATCAAGGCGCAGATCTTAATGCGGTAAAGGAATTGCTTGGGCACACGAGCTTGGCGGCAACCCAGGTTTACACTCATAGTAGCATTGCCGAGCTGAAGAAGGTGCATGCCAGGGCCCATCCCAGGCAAAAAAAGACTTAATGAGGGATTGTCTAACCTAAATCTTTAATTATGAAAGTGAACACTCAATCTGTAAACTTCACGGCCGATCGCAAACTGATCGAGTTCATTCAGAAACGAATGGATAAATTGGAACAATTTTATGACCGGGTTATCAGTTCTGATGTATTTTTAAAGGTGGAAAATACCAGTGAAAAGAATAACAAAATATTCGAGGCTAGGGTCCACGTTCCCGGTGACAAATTTGTGGTTAAAAAGGCATGTAAAACCTTTGAGGAAGGTGCAGATTCTGCGGTGAATTCATTGGAAAGACAACTCTTAAGACATAAGCAGAAAATTCGTTCCTATCTGTAGCTCAAATTTTTCCCTAAAAAGGTTTTGATTAAAAAAATAAATCAATACATTTGCAGTCCGTTAGAAATAGCGGACTTTTTTTATACAAAAAAGTGTGGTAAAGGCCGATATAGCTCAGCTGGCTAGAGCAGCTGATTTGTAATCAGCAGGTCGTGGGTTCGAGTCCCTCTATCGGCTCCAAAGTTCTTGAAAATACTGGAAAAAAGAGTTTGGGGAGATACTCAAGCGGCCAACGAGGACAGACTGTAAATCTGTTGGTTTTTACCTTCGCAGGTTCGAATCCTGCTCTC
>JBFKFP010000116.1:0-9125 GCA_041618535.1 Flavobacteriaceae bacterium | reverse complement strand
GTCTACTACGGTGATCAATTGTACACATGTAGATGAATTGCCAGCGCAATCAGTGGCTGTCCACGTCCTGGTTATTGTTCCAAGTCCGCAGTTATCCAAGGTACCTGAATCACTAAAGGTTACCGATGGATTACTATCACAATTATCTGCAGCCGTAGCAACTCCTGAATCACCCGCAACACAATCGAACTCAGCATCCGGTGGACATGTAATATCCGGTGGGGTGGTATCCACCACAGTTATTGTCTGGCTAACTTCAGCACTCTCATTACCTGAACAGTCAACTGCCTTCCAGGTCTTAGTACGAACATAAGATCCTTCACAATTACCCGGAGTGGTAACATCAGAAACTTCAATCAATTGCGGCGTTGGATCACATGTATCGCTTGGAGTTGGAGGAGTGAAGACCGGTTCAGCCGGACACTCTATTGTAGCATCTGCACCCTGACCACTCAATGTAGGGGCTGTTGTATCTTGAATTGTAATGATCTGGTCACATGAATCGGAATTTCCGAAGCTGTCAGTCACAGTCCAGGTACGCGTGATCACACCAATGTTCGGGGAACAACCTGCAACAAATGAATCCTCGTAGGCGGCTGTTACATCTCCACAACCATTGATCCATGTGGGTTCTCCCGTATTTGAAGGATCAGTTGATTCAAGACATTCGAGCGTTACATCTGCAGGACAGGTGATTTCAGGTGGTACGTCTGTTATGTTAACAATAAACGGATCGCTTTCAGCGAAACATCCCTGGCCATTATTTGCTGTTGCCCTTACTACGTAACTTCCGGCTTCAGTAGCCTCGTAGGTTGCAGGGTTAGTATCAGGATCTCCGTCATCTGGCGCAGGAGCTCCATCCTTAAACCACTCATATAAATATGTACCAGGCGGTAAAGCGGTAGCTGTTAAGGTTACTGAAGTTGCCGTACAGGGAAGATCGTCCCCATCAATTGATACGATAATCTCAGGGGTATCCCCCAGACTTCTTGGACCAACAAGGTCTTTAAGCTCGGCGGTGAACGAATCGGAAGATCTTGACTTTACGATCAAAGTTCCTCCGGGCGCTTCACATAATCCGCCTGCATCCGTTGGATCTAGTCCGAGAAGGGAAGCGTTTACTCCAAATTCTGCAAATGTAGGTGAAACGTATTCATATACAACCAAAGGCTGGTTCCCGGAAGTTATAGTACCCCAGGATGGCGTTGGTACGCTTGCTGTAGAGTTAGCCTGGGCATATATCGGTTCGTCAGAAGCTGGGATATCCGGTCTCTGGATGATCCTGGCATAACCATATGGGATATTTGTATCGTTGTCACAATTATAGAATTCAAAATCGCCATTTTCATCACCAAAGTTAAAAGGACGCAAAGGGTAATTGGCATTGTCGTTAAACGCGGCAAAATCGGCATCTGTAAATCCGGGGTTACCGTCAAGACCTGCGAGAGCTTCTGAGTCGATCCAGACATACAAACGTACATCTGCCGCTGCTCCACCCTGGGTATAGTTAGTCGAAAAGATAACGCCTCCAAATTCTGAAGCCACACCACTTCCCGGAGTCAGGTCGAATACCCAGGAGACATGACCGCAGTCAGGCCCCTCAGAAACAATAGTACCTGCATCCATGTCATATGTAAGTGGATTTCGGAAATATTCAAAGTCCAAATAACTGGTACCATCGTCACTTCGCGTTGAAGCGGCGAAATATACAAACAGATCACCATTCGAAATTGGGAAATTCGCAGGTGTACGTCTGAAATGAGCATAGACATCAATGATGTCATTCTTCTGGGGTACATCCCCATTTTTCACATCCCAGCTGTTCGGATTGTCAAAGTTCTTGTCGGCAGAGGCCCCAAATACGTTCATATCCTTGTTACCTCCCTTGGTGTTCTGATCACGAAGGTAAACGGCATCGATCCAGGTGTTTCCATTCGGTCCGACGTAACCTGGCGACTGAGACATTCCAAAATCGGCAGTGATGTTAGCACCAGCTGCCAACTGTGCCTGGGTAGCCAGATCAGTTTCATCAATTACACCCAGTCCCGCCCCGGCGGTTTCAGGGGCCCAAGCCACAACCCAGTCATCTGTACCAATTGGATTGTCTGGTACATCATTAAACTCAAGAATGTTGGCCTGAACACCTGCATCAATACCAAAATTACCTTGAATTGAAGTATCCAGAGGTACAGTCTGGCCATAACCGGCCAGGCCTAAACATAAAAAGCAAACCATCAATATAGCATTGAATGGTTTGCTTACAAAATTCGAACAAAGCATTCGATTAGTAAAGCTTTTCATTGTATTTAGTTTTGATTAATAACAATTAACCAAACACAATAAAGTGAAGTACAAAGTAAGATTGGCGGCCATCAGGGAGAAGCAAATCGTAGGGAAAAACTTAAGGCTCGCTATTAATAAGGTTCAGCTTTATTAAATACCTAAAACTTAATATCCAAGATAAGGATTAACCATGAATTAATGAAGCTATGGATTTGTTTTATCGGTAAAACGCAGAATATTTCGTTATAATGAGTTAATATTTATAGATTTAAGGAACTTTACGAATCCATAGCTTAGGATTATGAAATCGATTCAATGTCTGGAAAATGATCGGGTTAAATTAAGCCTTTTAGACCTTTCCCATACAGAAAGGTTGATCTCAATTGCAAACGATCCGGATCTTCTTCAATATTCGCCCTCTGAAGTGCATAATCCCCAATTATTAAGGGCATATATCCTTGAGGCATTGAATGACTTTTACAAAGGGACTTCAATTCCGTTTATCATCTTCGACAAGTATTATCAGTCATATGCCGGCAGCACGCGGTTCGGTATGATCGACAGGGAAAATAAGGTGCTGCATATAGGCTGGACATGGCTTGGCAGGGAGTTCAGGGGTACAGGACTTAATGATAATGTCAAATTCCTTATGCTGGAATATGCCTTTGAAGAGATGCTGATGCATAAGGTGGAATTCAGGATTGATGAGCGCAATCTTCGTTCGAGGAAGGCCATAGAAAAAATAAGTGCTGTCCTTGAAGGCATCCTCAGGGAGGATATTGTGCTTTCAGACGGATACAGAAGGAACAGCTGTTGTTATGGCATTCTCAAGGATGAATGGCCTGCCATAAAAAGGGAACTCAAAAAAAAGGTCAGCCAATAAGTTTAGCAACAATATCTTTTACCGGCAGAACAGCGTGGGTATGTTCTATGCTTGGCCCTGCAACCCAGACGGTTTTATAGGTCGCTTTCAGTGCTGCCTTTTCAGTGGCTTTCATTCCTATTGAGAAACGTACCATCTTGACCCATTTCTTAAGCTTCCGGTTCTTATTTAAAACACGTTCGATCCAGGTGGCCTTTGTCCCGATCTTTTGAACGTATGGCGTATTTATTACGGTACATGGCGTACCCGAAATACGTTCAGTCATCACAATGTCATCGGCCCCGTATTCAACACAGGCCTGCTTGTATTCGTCGGTCACATTCGCCTCCACCGACGCGATGAACGGACTTCCTACTGAAACACCTATGGCGCCATACTGCAGCATGCGGTCAACATCTGCCTTACAACCCACTCCACCAGCAGAAATAACAGGAATATCACAATGTTCATTGATGACCGAGATCAGCTCTTCGGGTGTCATATTCCCCCTATGGCCGCCGGCCTGGTTGTTTACCGCTATGACTGCGTCAGCACCCAAGGCCTCGACCTTTTTTGCAAATTTCAGATCAACCACATCACAGAACACCTTAATTCCCACCTTGTGTGCCTTACGGATGGTCTCTTCGGGGCTACCCAGGCTCGTTATGATAAAATCACATCCTTCCTCACAGATAACTTCTAACTGGGCTTTATATTTAACATTTGACTTATTCACGATAAGGTTGAAACCAAACGCCCCATCTTCTGTTTTTGCCGATTTAAGTTCACGCAGAGCACTCCTAAGTTCCTCCAGGGTTCGATAGTTCAAGGCAGGAATACAACCGGCAATTCCACATTTCATGGCTTCTTTAACCATAGCAGTATTCGATACAAGGAACATGGGAGCCTGGATAACAGGATATTTAATACCCAAAACTTTGGTGAGAGAACTCATAAGCAGCTTTTCAGAATTGGACAAAGATATCAAAATGGATCAAAAAAAGAGGCCTCAAGATGAGGCCTCCGACAGATATTGTAACGTTCTAATAATTTTGAAGAAAAATAGACTAATTCTTTATAAATCGGAATATCTGTGTATTTGAATTTATAGTTACCTTGATAAGGTAGTTACCCGCTTGAAGGTTGGTCACATCAATTTGGTCATCAAGCAATGCATCCTTATTATATGACTGCACCTTTTGTCCGAGCAAGTTATAAATCTCGGCACTCGAAATATTCTCGTTTGAGCGGAAATTAAGCTCAGTCTTAACCGGATTCGGATAAATCGAGAATTGCTCAAAACTGGTATCACCGATAGAAAGGGTGCTGCCAGATTCAACAGCAACATCGTCAACCATCAGGAATTCCTGGTTCGAGGTATTATAATGCCTGAAATGAAAATAAACATTCTTCCCTGCAAAATTGCTTGGAATTGAAATGGTTTCAAGGAATGCAGAGTTCGCGCCGCCATCAGCCAATGTGGCTTCATGGATCTTATTGTCGAATCGTGAACCTACCCCAACTTCCTGAACGTATACAGCATAAGTTTCCAAGTAGGACAAGTCATTTGAGGCAGCAACACGATAAGTTAGTGTAAGGTCATTAGCATTCCCGGGGATGTTAATTGCAGGTGTTCTCATAACCTGGTCTGGACTAGCCGACATCGAAGGTGATGCTATAAACTGTCCGGGTTGAAAACCAATAGTATCGCCACCGGTATAATAAAACCAGTTTTGACCATCTCCATCGATATCATCAGCAATCCATCCAGTTAAGTCCTCACAGTCGGATGACCAGATGGTGGATTGCGCGTTAACGGTTAAAGTTACAACCGTTAAACCCATACATAATAAAAGTAGTTTTCGTTTCATAATCTTTTCAAAAGTGTTAATAGTAGATTTGGAGAGTAAATATAGGTATTCAAAAAAATAATTCCATAAAATGTATATATTTTTCGATGAAATGCACTTAAAAGTAATCTATTTCGTACATTAATTTTGTTTGTAATCGAAAAATACATCTAAATCCCTCAAAATCAACTTCCGGCAAAAATAATAGAAATCTTCCTGTTTAAGAACAAAAAGTTATTAACATTACTTTTTAAAACCTTAATATGTTTTTTTGATACGTTTTTGTTACATATTATTTCATATAAAGTTGAATATTATGATCTATATCATTGTTTATTATTATAAATGGTAATAACTTAAAAGTTATAATCTAAATAACCATTTATTATGAAAAAACTGATTCTGGGTCTATTAATTTTCGGCCTAACCAGCCAAATCAGCGCACAGGTAGTAGAACTGGAAACTATTGAACTGACAGCGGTCAATTACAAGTATCTGAATGCTGTTGATTCAAAAGAAGTACCAGTCCCTGTGAAGGTGCTCGAAGAGAAAGTTGCCGAGTTCGATCTTACCAAAGCTGAATTCTATGTTGATGAATACGATCTTTATCAGGTAAGCTTCTTTATTCCTCAGGGGAAAATTCTAGCGGCCTATGATAAGGACGGGAAAGTCATCAGGACTGTTGAACGATTTACCGACATTAAACTCCCTGAAATGGTCAGGATGGCCATTTTTGAAAGGTTCCCTGGCTGGACCGTAGAAAAGGATGTTTACAAAGTAAACTACCACGACGGCAAAAGCAGCAGGATATGGAAGGTTTTATTGACCAACGGTGAAAAAAAGATCAGAGTTAAATTAGACGGATACGGTAATTTTCTATAATTAGATGCCTTATTAGATTAGTCGAAAAAAAAGCGTAACCGGTTTCGGTTACGCTTTTTGATTTATCTGAATTCAAAGTTTTATTTCACCTCTTCGAAGTCGACATCTTCCACATCACTGGCTTCTCCGTTCTCGCTGCTGCCGGTCTCTGCCTGAGCTTCTGCTCCATCCGGTTGTGCCTGCTGCTGTGCTTTATACATCTCTTCGCTGGCTTGTTTCCAGGCTTCATTAATCTTCTCAAGCGCCGGATCGATCAGGTCGATGTCCTTGGTCTCGAATGCCTTCTTCAATTCTTCCAGGGCATCCTCTATCGGTTTCTTCTTGTCTGCAGACAATTTATCCCCGAATTCCTTAAGTTGCTTTTCAGTCTGGAAGATCATCGCATCTGCACTGTTGAGCTTATCAGCTTTTTCCTTGGCTTTTGCATCAGCTTCCGCATTGGCTTCCGCATCGCGCTTCATTTTTTCAATCTCTTCTTCTGTAAGTCCTGAAGAGGCTTCAATACGTATGTTCTGTGATTTTCCTGTAGCTTTATCAAGGGCCGATACATTGATGATACCGTTAGCATCTATGTCGAAAGTCACCTCGATCTGAGGAACTCCTCGCGGAGCTGGTGGTATTCCATCCAGATGGAACCTGCCTATAGTTTTGTTATCTGCCGCCATAGGACGCTCACCCTGAAGCACATGGATCTCTACCGATGGCTGGTTATCTGCAGCTGTTGAAAATACCTGTGATTTCTTTGTCGGGATAGTCGTATTGGCCTCGATCAACTTGGTCATTACATTCCCCATGGTCTCAATTCCGAGAGATAGTGGTGTTACATCAAGCAGAAGTACGTCTTTAACATCCCCGGTCAGCACACCTCCCTGGATTGCAGCACCTACGGCAACAACCTCATCGGGGTTAACACCCTTGCTGGGCGACTTTCCGAAGAACTTCTCTACTGCTGCCTGAACAGCCGGAATACGTGTTGAACCTCCCACCAGGATAATCTCATCGATGTCTGAAGTCTTTAAACCGGCCGCTTTCAATGCCGCCGCACATGGCTCGATAGTCCTCTTTATGAGATCATCGATAAGTTGCTCAAATTTAGAGCGTGACAATGTTCTAACCAGGTGTTTTGGTCCGCTGGCCGTTGCAGTTACATAAGGCAAATTGATTTCGGTCTGAGAGGAAGATGAGAGCTCGATCTTCGCCTTCTCAGCAGCCTCTTTCAATCGCTGAAGTGCCATCGGATCTTTTCTGAGATCCAATCCTTCGTCACTCTTGAATTCTTCAGCAAGCCAGTTAATGATCTTCTCGTCAACATCGTCACCTCCCAGGTGAGTGTCACCATCAGTTGACAAAACTTCGAAAACGCCATCCCCCAATTCGAGAATGGAAACATCATGTGTCCCTCCTCCGAAGTCAAAGACGACTATTTTTTGATCCTGTCCTTTTTTATCAAGTCCGTAAGCCAGGGCAGCCGCAGTTGGTTCGTTGATAATCCTTCGAACTTTCAGGCCGGCTATCTCTCCGGCTTCCTTGGTAGCCTGTCTCTGAGAATCATTAAAGTACGCAGGTACGGTGATCACTGCCTCTGAAACAGAGGTTCCGAGATAATCCTCTGCCGTTTTTTTCATCTTCTGAAGCACCATGGCAGACAGTTCCTGCGGGGTGTATAACCTTCCGTCTATGTCGATACGCGGGGTATCGTTATCACCTTTAACAACTTTATAGGGTACTCGTTCCGCCTCTTTTTTTGATTCTGAATATTTATTACCCATGAATCTCTTAACGGAATAAACAGTTTTTACAGGATTGGTAACCGCCTGGCGCTTGGCAGGATCTCCCACCTTGATCTCGCCACCTTCTACAAATGCGATAACCGATGGAGTTGTTCGCTTACCCTCCGCGTTAGGAATTACAACCGGCTCATTCCCTTCCATCACGGAAACGCATGAGTTGGTGGTTCCTAAATCTATTCCAATTATTTTACTCATAATATTTTTTTAGTGTGTTCGTGTTAAATACAATTTCGTTTCTTTCATGTCAATCATTATGCCATGACAAAAAATCTGACAAGCTGTCACATTTATTCGATTTTTTCTCATATCCCGACGTGGATTGAGAAATGGGCTCAGGCCATCTTGCCGCCTTAAAAACCTAACGGGATTTCATTTTTTAAGGTTTTATATCCCTGAACGAACGCATTCAGAAGCATGGTGGTTTACGGCTCCGTATAACATCAGCAGGGCTTTTTTTGTTTACTTTTATTGATGTGAAGTATGTCTGATGGTATCAAAATTTTAGGATGTTGGGGTTGATCATCGAAAATAAAAGACATTTGTTAACTCGATTTCCGCTTTGGTTAGTGCTGATCGTAGTTTTTACATTGTCACCGGTTATAGTCAGTTCATTAGGTGCATGGATTTCAGAGTTGATTACCGGAGAACCATGTCATGAGGGCAATTGTGCGTGGGCCATGATGTTATGGTTCGTTATGGTCACTTTTCCACTGGGGGGCCTGATCCTTTTAATCTATTTGATTATTGTTCTTACTGATGCCATTAAGCTTTTCCGGAGGAAAACATAAATTCGAAAGATCCCGGTAACTTTTTTTCTTTACATGAACTTCGCCCAAATTTCATATTTTTAACCAAATTTAGAATTTTACAGGAAAAGTCTCTCCTGCAATTTCCTAGAAATCATTATACAAACCAATGTCTTCAGCTAAAAAAGAATACAGAAGGGTTACGACCAAGTCACTTGTCGACATGAAGGCCCAGGGTGAGAAAATATCTATGCTAACTGCCTACGATTACACCATGGCGAAAATTGTTGATGGCGCCGGCATAGACGTGATCCTTGTTGGCGATTCTGCAAGTAATGTCATGGCCGGTCATGAAACAACGTTGCCGATTACCCTGGATCAAATGATCTACCATGCCTCTTCGGTAATAAAAGCGATAGAAAGAGCACTGGTTGTAGTTGACCTTCCATTCGGGACTTATCAAAGCGATCCGAAAGAAGCTCTCAGGTCGGCTATAAGAATAATGAAGGAAAGCGGTGCCCATGCGGTCAAGCTTGAGGGTGGGAAAGAAATAAAGGATTCTATAAAACGTATTCTCCATGCCGGGATTCCGGTAATGGGGCATCTTGGGTTAACCCCCCAGTCCATTTATAAATTCGGAACCTATACTGTCAGGGCCAAAGAGGAGGAGGAAGCCGAACAACTCAAGGAAGATGCCAAACTGCTTGAGCGG
>JBFKFP010000115.1:0-9182 GCA_041618535.1 Flavobacteriaceae bacterium | reverse complement strand
ATGTTCTGTTAATTCTGATTTTCCGGATCCGTATTCAGCCTAAGAATTGAATAAAAAGCACAATAAATAAGGCTAAATTTAGGGAATTTGAGCGTGCAAACAGTTAAACAAAGAATTATTAGAATCCCTGCCAATCCCTAATTAATGGCATCTCCCCTCAGAGCTCTGAATTTCTTCCTGGCCTCCACGAAAAAAATACTGTCGGCATGATCAAAGATAATCCGCTCATAACAGGCCTGTGCCTTTTCGGGCTCGTTGAGATGGTGGGCATAAATCTCTGCGAGTGAATAATAAGCATCATCCGCCAGGATATCATCTTTAAAGTCATCAATAATACGTTGATAATTGGCTACAGCTTTCATCATTTCCTTCTTTTCTTCAAACAGCCTGGCCTGCATAAGTAAGGCCTGATCAACGATTGTCTCAGTCTTGTGCTTGAGAAGAATCTGATCTAACAAGGCAATGGCCTCATCGGTTTTGTTCTGATACGCAAACAGGTCGGCCTTGGCATATAGTTTTAATGCGGCCTGGGTAGAGTCTTCATATTTATTGTCGGAAATCAGCAATTTTAGGTCAAGTGCGTCATTAGCGATCAATTGTGAAGTAGAATTCTTCAAGATTTTTAACTGGGATTCTGCCCATTTGAAATCTCCTTTGTAATAGCTTGCTTTTGCAACTTTAAATCTGGCCTCCTGTGCCAGGGTGCTGTTTTTCAGTTCCTGCTGAACCTGGGAGAAATAAATTAAGGCCTCATTGAACTTTTCCTTGAAGACAAGGATATCGCCCAATTTCATCTTGATCTTTCCTTCCTCGAACTTCGACAGGTTGATCTCAAGGGCCTCCTTTAAAAAACGAATGGCCTCATCCGGTTTATCGATGTAGAAAGCCATAAAATCGGCATATGAAAGATGCAGGTTCGTAGTTTGAGATACACGCCCGTATTTTATAAATAAGGATTTGTAGGCGTTATCAACATCCTGCCAATTTTCAGGACCCTGGTCTGCAAGCAATTCAAGCCTGCTCTGCTGAGCCTGCAGGATAGTATCCAGATCGAATGCTTTTTCTATAATATAATCAAGTATTTCAAAGGCTATTTCGGTTTCTCCCTCTTCAATGGTGATCAAAGCCAGGTCAATAACCCCTTGCAAGGATTCCTGCTGCCTGCTGAAGATGGCTTTTTCCTGGGCAAATGCTTTCTTATACTCTCTTTGTTGAATAAAAAGCCAGCTCAACAACTCGTTCCAAAGCACATTAGGTCTTTGCTGTATCTTTTTGAGCAAGGCAATCCTGAGAAGGCGGTTGTTTTCGTCTTCAGCATTCTCTGTAATATATTCACTGAAGGATCTTTTGGCAAAATTCAGATAGGTGGTATTGATCTCAATAAAATCGATGTAACGGCTGAACATCTTTTCAATCTTTCCCTGCTCCCCGTAAATCCTGGCAAGTTGCATGTTGTAGTTGCTTTCAGGACGAAGTTCCATCGCTCTTTCGTATACCAGAGCAGCATAATCTATCAGGGCATGATCTTCAAAGCGCCGGGCCACATAATAAGCGTAAACGGGTTTTTCCTCTATTCCCTGCCTTGCAAGATCGTAATATTTAACCGCTGATTGTTCGTCCCCCTTGAGTTGAAAATTATATCCAAGTTCAACATAATACTGCGGATTAGGCCGTTTTTCAATTATATCCAACAACATGGCCTCTGCCTCATCCAATTGCTCCAGTTGCTGGTGAATCTCCACGATTTTGAAAAAGTAATTGACATTGCCCAGGTTTTCCCTATACAGTTTGTCGTAAGCGATCAAAGCCTTTTCGAACTGCCCGTCGTCGTAATAGCTTTTTGCAACCTGTTCAGACTGGGCCAGGCCGGAAAATCCGGCAAGTAGAATAGCAATAAGTAGAACAGTTCTCATCGTTTTGTCTTATTAGACCACGCAAGGGGCCAGGCGTTGAATTGTAAATATAATAAATGTAACGTCCGGAAAATCTAAATGTTTTGATAAAAAAAGCCTGAACTGGAGTTCAGGCTTCACCATCCAAAATAAATGTGCTATTAATCAAATTTTAAAAAAATGATTCAATTATCCTGTTTGGGTGTTATTAAAAATGATCTTAGTCGTTTAAGCTTATTGAGCTAAATCAATTCAAGCATCACCATAACCAGGCCTACCAACAATACCAAGCGTATTATATTCTTCATAAAAAGCAGGTTAAGACTTTCTCTTATAACGAACTTCATTAAAATTTCTGAGAAATCAAAAAAATCAAAGGGAAATTCGTTAAACAGCGTGTTTTTTTGACACTTAATCGATAAAATTCGTGTTTTTACTACTTAAAAAGACAGTTTTTTCTTACTATTAGGTGATATACTCAAATCCTGTATAAGGAACCAGAACTTTAGGTATCCTGATGCCTTTGTCAGACTGATTATTCTCTAATAATCCGGCCACTACCCTCGGGAGTGCAAGGGAACTTCCATTGAGTGTATGCACCAGCTGACTTTTACCTTCTGAATTCTTAAATCTCAATTTCAGGCGATTAGCCTGGAAGGTTTCAAAATTGGAAACAGAGGAAATCTCCAACCATCTTTCCTGAGCGGTTGAATAAACCTCAAAATCGTATGTTAGAGCAGAGGTAAAACCCAAATCACCACCACATAGCCTGATGACACGATAGGGTAAATCCAGTTCATTCATAATGCCTTTTACGTGCTCAACCATTTCTTCAAGAGCCTGGTATGATCTGTCAGGATGTTCTATCCTGATGATCTCAACCTTATCGAACTGATGCAGCCTGTTCAATCCCCTCACGTGCGATCCATAACTTCCTGCTTCCCTCCTGAAGCATGGGGTATATCCTGTTAGGGCCTTAGGCAGGTCCTCTTTTTTTAGCAGGTCTCCCCTGAAGATATTTGTGGCCGGGACCTCTGCAGTTGGGATAAGATAAAGATCGTCTGCTGTTACATGGTACATCTGCCCTTCTTTATCAGGTAATTGTCCTGTTCCGAATCCGGAGTCAGAATTAACCATAAGTGGAACAGAAACTTCCTCGTATCCGGCCTCTGTATTCCTGTCTAAAAAATATGAGATTAAGGCTCTTTGTAATTTCGCACCTTTTCCTTTATAAACGGGAAAGCCTGATCCGGTGATTTTATTCCCGAGTTCGAAATCAATGATATCATAAGTTTTCGCAAGTTCCCAATGAGGAGCGGCGTTTTCACCTAATTCCGGTATATCTCCATGTCTGAACACCTCCTGGTTATCTTCCTCCGATTTTCCTTCAGGCACCAGATCATGCGGAATATTCGGAATGGTATAAAGCAGTTCATTTAGAGCGTGAATTGCCTTGCTCATCTCTTCTGAAAGGGTTTTACTGCTCTCCTTTAATTCAGTTGTTTTTGCCTTGATGGCATTGGCTTCAGCAGCCTTTCCTGATTTATACAGAACACCTATCTCCTTTGATAAGCGGTTAGATTCTGCAAGGACCTTATCCAACTCGGCTTGAAGCCTTCTTCTTTCTTCATCAAGATGCAGGCTTTGCTCGATCAGTGGCTCGGCCTCAATATTCCTTTTGGCCAATCCTTTTCTTACCAGGTCAGTATTTTCACGAATAAAAGATACTTGAAGCATATTCAGGTTAATTAAGGCTGTAAAGTTAAGGATTTGAGACTTTTTATATTCTTATTCCGGCAGTAAAATCCACTCAGAATGCCGAAATGCATTCCACTGCGCAGCGGCCAGATCAACCTTGGGATCGACAAGCCTTTTATACGGTCTGCCATTAACACTCACAAAGCAGTCAACATACACCTCAATGGCCTTTCCTTCTTTATCAAACTCCGATTCCAAGCGCTGGGCGAACTGCCAAATAAAATCTGGCTTCGACCTCACATGCTGAATTTGTTTAGGTGACAGAAAATCCTCCAGGTTTATTCGCTTTACCTCTTTAGTTGACTTGTCAATAACCCTGTAATGCGCAGATCCGGCCCTCACTCTTAGCATCATTCTCCAGGATAACCTATGCCCTTCCTCTGTCCACAACACATCACCGGGAATAACCCAGTGTCGTAATGGCAATCCTATTTGAATAATGAAATAAATAGAAGCGGCGATCAATGCCGGTTTATGCCATTTTGGGTAGAAATAATCATTCCCTTCATAAGGTGGTTTAATCCTGAGAAAAAGCTTCCTGATAGTTTCAGGTTCAAAAAAGAAAAGACACAGAGCTAATGACATATAAGGGAAGATCCCAACCTGGAAGATGAAAGAATTGAACAGATGAAAAAAAATAGAGGCCACAAAAGCGGGCATTCTTGTTTTCTTCCAGAGCAAGAGTGGGATCACCAACAGGTCGAAGATGAGACCAGCATAAGTCACTATATAATGCACCCATTCTTTTTGCAGCAGCTCGCCAACCAGGAAATAGTGTGATTTTGGTTCGAATAACATCTTAATCACCGTTGTATCCAGCCAATCCGGATACATTTTGGCAACAGAGGCGTAGGTGTATACAATCCACATTTGAATTATAATTACCCATGAACACCAATTCGGCATGCTGATTTTCTTCAAACCGGGATCTCTTCTGGAATCCAGCGAAGCGAACCGATGAGCCGGAAGAACAGACATGATAAGACATAGCAGGATAAGCAGATAATAATGATTGTTATACGAGGATTTCTGCATAAAATAAGTGCCAGCCCACAAGAAGGTGTAGCCCAGGATGGCTATTCTGTACCTGTAACCCACCATCACCATTAACCCGAAAACCCCCATTATCACATAGTAGGCATACATCCCAAATCCGGGAAGGGGCTGCAACCATTCAAAACCTATAAATGTAAATGTGAACCGGGGATCGATCATGGTGTACTTTACCCAGCCGGTCAGTATGGCACCGAAGGCCTCCAGGCTGATAAGCAGTCCGAAGAGTATCCGGAAAACTATCAGTGCACTGTTATCTATGTGTTTGAAGAGAAAACGATTGATCATAAATCCCTGATCCTGGACTTGGCGTCATGTTGATCCATATCGAGCTGCCTTTGAAGTTCCTGAAGTGTTTCAAATTTCTGTTCATCCCTGAGCCTGTCCAGGACGTTTATCCTCAGCGCCTTTCCATAAAGGTCACGGACGATATCGAAAAAATGTATTTCGATATTTTGAACCGATCCATCGCTCACTGTAGGATTGGTCCCGATGTTCATCATGCCGAAAACGGTTTCTCCGTCAATATCAGAACTGACAACGTATACACCGTTCTTCGGGATGAGTTTAAAGCTTTCAGGGATCTGCAGATTTGCGGTTGGGAAATTCAGTTCACGGCCCAGGCCTTTTCCCCGAACTACTTTTCCACTAAGCATATAGGGATAGCCAAGATAAGCGTTGGCTGTTTTAAGCTCACCGGTTTCAAGGGCATTCCTGATCTTTGTTGAACTGACAGCTACCTCATCTATCTCCTCAGCCGAGAGCTGAATGACTTCAAAATCGTAGATCTCTCCGAATTCCCTGAGGTCGTCAATGTTTGCCGCCCTGTTTCGTCCGAATCTGTGATCATAGCCTATGACCAGGCATTTTGTCTTCAGCGCTTTTACCAGGATGTCCTCAACAAATTCCTCGGCGGTCATTCGCGAGAAGTCTGCTGTGAATTCCTTTATCACCAGATGATCCAGGCCAATATTTTCAAGAATAATAGCTTTTTCTTCCAGGGTATTGAGCAATTTAATCTCAGAATCTTTATGCAGCACCATCCTCGGATGCGGGAAGAAGGTCAGCAACACGGTCTCCAGGTTTTTTTCGCTTCCGAGATCTACTAAGTTCCTTATGATCTTCTGATGACCAACATGAACACCATCGAAGGTGCCTATAGTCACTACAGTGCCTGAGGTCAAAGGTGTTTTAAGTACGGTTGAGACTTTCAATTCTTATTATTTTCCGTTGTATTCATTCATGGTGACCTTTACTCCGGCCAGGACAAATGATCTTATAAGGTCTGAGGATATATCAAATCGCTCCACTAATTTACCCTTTTCTTCGTCAGACCAATGGCTGAGAACATAATCTACCTGTCGCCCCTTCCCGAAGTTATCAGAAATTCCAAAACGGAACCTGTTATAATTTGTGGTGTTGAGTTTGTCCTGGATATCTTTCAATCCGTTATGTCCGCCATCGCTTCCCTTGGTCTTTAGCCTCAAGGTACCAAATGGCAGGTTAAGGTCGTCTGTGACAACAAGTAGTCGCTCCAGGGGGATCTTCTCTTTCTCTAACCAGTAGACCACAGCCTTTCCGCTTAAATTCATATAAGTGCTGGGTTTAAGCAAGAAGACCGATCGCCCTTTTATTCTGAAATTCGCCAGGCCGCCTAACTTCTTTGTTTCAAAAGAAACTTCCTGCTGTTCCGCAAGATGGTCAACGATATCAAAACCGATATTATGCCTTGTGTGGGCATATTCCGTACCGATGTTACCCAATCCGACTACTAGATATTTCTTCATATCGTCCTTTTCATCCTTTCTGATGAAACCAAGCCAATGCCATAGAGATTTCAGCATGCAATCCTTTTGGTAAAAATAAAAAAAGCATCCTGAAATCCCGATCAGAATCAGGATGAGGATGCTTTATTTCTTTAAAAAGAAGAGTATTATTCCTTAGCTTCTCCGCTATCTGCAGCAGGGGCATCTCCTCCGCCTTCAGCAGCAGCGCCTTCAGCTCCTTCTGCAACTTCTCCTTCTTCTCCTTCGAGTTCTTCATCTTCCTCGTCACCGGTAAGAATGGCAGTTCTGGCAGTTTTAATCTGGCATACTACTGTGTTATCCGGATGAAGGAATCGGAACTCTTCTTTTTCTAATTCTGTTACATAAACTTTTGCACCGATCTTCATTTTAGAAATATCGACATCGATGAAATCAGGCAGGTTGGCCGGAAGGGCCTTCACCCTCAGGTGACGGTTATTTCGTCTGAGAACACCACCGTTTCGCACACCGATCGAATTTCCATTCAAGCGAACAGGAATATCCATGGCGATTTCCTTATCGTCAAACAATCGGTAAAAATCGATATGAAGAATTTTATCGGTCACAGGATGAAATTGAATATCCTGCATAACCGCTTTGTAGCTTTCTCCGTTTTCAAGGGCAATCACAACCGTATGCGCATCGGGCGTGTATACGAGTTTTGAGAATGCCAGCTCTTCTGCGGAGAAATGTACTGGCTCTTCTCCTCCGTATAATACGCAAGGAATCCGTCCAGCATTACGTAAGGCTTTCGTTGAACGCTTGCCCACGCTTTCTCTTTGAGATCCATTAATTGTAATTGACTTCATTTTAAATTGATAATTGATTTACATTATAAATTTTGTGCTTATCGATTTGTTGTGATGTACATTATGCATGACATCAGCAAATAGATTTGCACAAGTAAGTACTTTGATCTTAGGATGCGGTTTTGAAGGAATGGAATCGGTAACGATCAATTCTTCAAGCTTGGAATTATCCAGCCTCTCATAGGCATTGCCCGATAATACCGCATGTGTACAAATGGCACGAACACTCAATGCTCCCCTTTCTATCATAAGATCTGCCGCCTTGGTCAGGGTTCCGGCAGTATCAACCATATCATCAACCAGGATGACATGCTTCCCGTCAACATCTCCTATCAATTCCATGTGGGAAATCACATTGGCCTTTGCCCTTTGCTTATAACAGATAACCACATCGCTCTCCAATGCCTTTGAATATGCATAGGCTCTCTTTGAACCACCCATATCGGGTGAAGCGATGGTCAGGTTCTCCAGTTTAAGACCCCTCACATATGGTAAAAAGATGGTAGAGGCATAAAGGTGGTCAACCGGTTTTTCGAAAAAGCCCTGTATCTGGTCTGCATGGAGATCCATGGTAATAATACGCGTCGCTCCCGCGGCCTCTAGCATTTTTGCGACTAATTTAGCTGCAATCGGCACTCTGGGTTTATCTTTCCTGTCCTGTCGTGCCCAACCGAAATATGGCATCACCGCCGTGATATGCCTGGCAGAGGCTCTTTTGGCAGCGTCAATCATAAGCAACATTTCCATAAGGTGCTCCGGTCCCGGGTGGGTAGAGCCTATGATAAAAATCCTGGCCCCACGAATAGATTCACGGTAACAAGCCTGGAATTCACCATCGCTGTAGGTCGAGAAATCAACCTTACCCAGTTCCTCCCCATAGGCTTTGGCAATTGCCTTCGCAAGCTCATGGCTTTGGCGACAAGGAAATATCTTTGCTTTTGTCTTGATCTTGGTCACTGTACAATTGCAGCGGAATTTCTTCTGAAGCTGCTCATTTTTAATGAGGTGCAAATTTAGAAATTTATTTGGTGAACAAAAGCATAAAAGACGGTTATTTTGATTGGTTTAAGTCATTAATTTTATAATTTTGCCTTCCCTGATGCTCAAGTGGTGCCCGCCCCCGCCAGAATGGCATTGTCGGGCTGGCGTACCGAACGGGTACGTTCGGGCGGGGAATTGGTAGACCTGCCTGCCGGCAGGCAGGCGCGTTGGATTCAAAATCCCTTCTATTTGTTATATGTTTATGCCATATCCAGTTTGTCAGCGAATTATATTTATGTCGGACTGACATCAAATATTGAGAACAGGCTTAAACGTCATAACAAAGGCTGGGAAAAAACCACTAAGCCTTATTCACCATTCAAATTGATTTTAAAAGAGCAGGTTGAAGACCGCAAGAAGGCAAGGGAAAGAGAAAAATATTGGAAATCTGGAATTGGGAGGGAAAAACTTCGGAAAATTCGAGATAAACTCTAATTTTGTAGTCCTTAATTGCCAAAGTGGTGGAATTGGTAGACACGTTGGATTCAAAATCCAATGTCCATTAGGACGTGTGGGTTCGAGTCCCACCTTTGGTACAAATAAATAAAAGCCGGATGGAATCATTCGGCTTTATTGTTTTCCGGGACGAACCGAGCTTGCTCGAGTTCGGATAAGGGAACAATGAAGCATGACTGCGAAGGCAGTCATTTGGCTTTTATTTTCAACATGTTCTGGTGGGCCCAGCGACTGAAAGGAGCTAATCCCACCTTTGGTACAGATAAATAAAAGCCGGATGGAATCATTCGGCTTTATTGTTTTCCGGGACGAACCGAGCTTGCTCGAGTTCGGATAAGGGAACAATGAAGCATGACTGCGAAGGCAGT
>JBFKFP010000114.1:0-9183 GCA_041618535.1 Flavobacteriaceae bacterium | reverse complement strand
TGCCGGGAACCGAATACAAGCGTTTATAGACCAGGCCGTCTTCCCTGGTGAGTACCACATAGGTGCGGCCGTCCCTGATATCGTTTATGTCATTTACATATTTGGCCACTACGAAAGCACCATCCTTAACCGGCAGCATGGAGTCCCCTTTAATAGGAAAAGCCCTGTGGGTTCCGGTAGGCAGGAAAGGCAGTTTGATCTTCTGGAGTTGCTCGATATACTCGGGATCATCATAGCCCTGCAAATAACCGGCAGAGGCCTTTGCCGGGATGATCTCTATAAGTTCCTCGTTGTCCTCATCAACACTTATCGGGAACAGTACCCGCTTATTCCCGATCTCTATGAATGATGTATCCTTAGCTAACCTCAGGTCATTCTTCACCAGTATGTCTATGGGAATATTGAAATAGGCAGACAGGTCGATGAGCCGGTCTATGGAAGGTTCGGAACGGCCCTCCTCGTAAGAACCTACCACCGAGCGCGTCCAGCCCAGTTCCTCGGCAAACTGCTCCTGGGAATAGCCCTTCAGCGATCTCAAATGCCTGATGTTAGCCTGTATTTTTTTCATTTACTACAAATATAAGCAACATAAACTACATATTGTAGTTATTTTTGTAAAAAAGATCATGTACCTGAATTGCCATACATACTTCAGCCTGAGATACGGCACCATAAAGCCTGAGCGTTTGCTTGCAATCGCTTCGGAAAACGGGGTGCAGACCCTGGCCCTGACCGACATCAATAACACCTCGGCCTGCCTCGATTTCGTAAGGCTTTCAGAGCAGTATAAGATCAAACCCGTGCTGGGTGTCGACTTTCGGCAGGGTGGGCGACAGCAATTTATCATTCTCGCAAGGAATAACGCTGGTTTTCAGCAGATAAACAGTTACCTGTCACGATTCCTGCATGATCCCGATACAGTAATTCCCGAACAACCTGAAGTTGATCTCGACAACTGCTTTGTGGTCTATCCCTACCGGGGTGATAAGGATTACCGGCTGAAGCCAAATGAGTTTCTCGGGATCAAGCCCCGGCAGCTCAATAAACTGAAGTTCTCAAAATGGAACCGGCATCGCAACAAATTAGTGATATTGCAAACCGTATCTTTTGAAGACAAAAAAGGGTTCAACACCCATCGGCTGCTCAGAGCCATAGACAACAACACACTGCTGAGCAAACTTCCCCCTGAGGAACAGGGGAGTCCTCAACACATCATGATGCCTTATGATGAGCTTTGTGAAACTTATGAGGATTTCCCCGAATTGATATGGAATACCAACCGGCTGCTGGAGCACTGTAGCATCGATTTCGACTTTTCCCAGGCTATTCCCAACAACCAGCGCTGTTATACCAATAATGAGGCACTGGATTACAGGCTGCTGGAAAAACTCACTTATAAGGGTCTCGGTTATAGATACAAGAAGCCCGATAAAACCGTTTACAGGCGTATCAGGAAAGAGCTCGACATCATCAGGGAAAAAGGCTTTGTCTCCTATTTCCTGATCAACTGGAAGATCCTGAAATATGCCCGAAGCAGGGGTTATTTCTATGTTGGCCGGGGCAGCGGAGCTAACAGCATCGTAGCCTACCTGCTCAGGATCACCGATGTGGACCCTGTGGAACTGGATCTGTATTTCGAACGTTTTATTAACCTGTACCGTAAAAACCCTCCTGATTTTGATATCGATTTCTCCTGGTCTGACCGGGACGATATCATTCAATTCATATTCAATCGCTTCAGGAATACTGCCTTGATCACGGTTTACAGCACCTTTAAATTCAGGGCCTCCGTGCGGGAACTGGGCAAAGTGTTCGGTTTGCCTAAAGCAGAGATGGATTTGTTAAGCAAGGGCCGATACGATTTCAAATCGCTTGACAAACTGTCGCAACTGGTGCTGATCTACAGTGAACAGATCAAGGGTTTCCCCAACTACCTGGGCATTCATGCCGGCGGGATCATCATTTCTGAAAAGCCCATTCATTATTATTCAGCCACCTTCATGCCGCCCAAGGGTTTTCCAACCACACAATTCGACATGGTTGCCGCGGAAGACATCGGGCTGTATAAGTTCGATATCCTCAGTCAGCGCGGCCTGGGCAAGATCAAGGAAACTGTAGAGATCGTGAGCTACAACCATCCTGAAAAGGCTCCTATCGACATCCATGACATCAAAAGGTTCAAACAGGATGAGCGCATAAAGGAGCTGCTTCGGAACGCCAAAGCCATAGGCTGCTTTTACGTGGAATCTCCCGCCATGCGCATGCTGCTGAAGAAATTGCAGGTGGATAATTACCTGGGGCTGGTGGCTGCCAGCTCGGTCATAAGACCCGGAGTTTCCAAATCAGGCATGATGCGGGAATATATCATGCGCTACCGATTCCCGGAACGCAGGGATGATGCCCACCCGGTGCTGCTCGATATCATGCCCGACACTTACGGGGTCATGGTATACCAGGAAGATGTGATCAAGGTTGCCCATTATTTTGGCGGATTAAACCTTGGAGAAGCCGATATGTTACGCCGTGGCATGTCAGGGAAGTTCCGTTCACGGGATGAATTTTTGAAGGTGAAACAGCAATTCTTTGACAATTGCCGGAAGGATGGCAAACCCGATGACCTCACTGCCGAGGTATGGCGACAGATCGAGAGTTTTGCCGGTTATGCCTTCGCGAAGGGGCATTCGGCTTCTTATGCCGTGGAAAGCTACCAGAGCCTGTTCCTCAAGGCTTATTATCCGCTGGAATATATGGTGGCTACCATCAATAATTTCGGAGGCTTTTACCGTACCGAGCTCTACGTACATGAAGCCCGGATGCACGGCGGCATCATTGAGGCACCCTGTGTGAACAATAGTCAATACCAGGCGGTCATAAAGGGAAAAGCTATCTACCTGGGGTTTATGTTCCTGCATGCCTTTGAATCGAAAACAGCCGGGCGAATGCTGGCAGAACGCGATGCCAATGGTCTTTTCAGGGATTTAGACGATTTCATAGACAGGGTTCCTGTTTCCGTAGAGCAAATCGCCATCCTGATCAAGATCAACGCGTTTCGATTTACAGGCATAAACAAGAGGGAATTATTGTGGCAGGCCCATACCAAGATCAACAAAAACCCTCCCGCAGAAGAGACCATAACGCTGTTCAACCCCAGGCGCATCAATTATAAAACACCTCTCCTGCCCAGTTCAATACAGGAGCATGCCTTTGACGAGATCGAGTTGCTGGGATTTCCTCTCTGCAATCCCTTCGGTCTGCTTGTGTCTAAAAAACAGAATCCATTACGTGCAAGGGCGCTGCCTGATTATGTAAACCGGGTGATCACCATAGAAGGCTACCTGGTAACGACCAAGACCACCACCACATCCAACCGCAAAAGCATGTGCTTCGGGACCTTTCTAGATCGTAACGGCGATTTTATTGACACCGTCCATTTCCCGCCTGTAGCCGCCAAATATCCCTTCCGCGGAAAGGGGATCTACAGCATTACCGGCAAGGTCCTGGAAGAATTTGATTGTATCAATATCGAGGTGATCAGCATGCATCGCATGGCCATAATCGAAGACCCGCGATATGCCGACCCTTCAAAACCATCCCTCCATCACAATGAGTAACAGGGCTATAGTACATATGGACCTTGACACCTTTTTCGTGTCTTGTGAACGCTTGTTAGACAGCCGGCTTATCGGCAAGCCCGTCCTGATCGGAGGCACATCAGACCGCGGTGTAGTGGCCTCCTGCAGCTATGAAGCCAGGAAATACGGGATACACTCGGCTATGCCTATGCGTATGGCCAAACAACTCTGCCCGGAAGCCGTCATCCTGCGCGGTAATTCAGGGACCTATACCAAGTTCTCCAAAACCGTTACCGATGTCATCAAGGAAAACGTCCCCCTTTATGAAAAATCATCCATAGATGAATTCTACATTGACTTGAGCGGAATGGATAAATTCTTTGGCTGCCATAAGCTGGCTTCAGAATTGAGACAGCTCATCATCAAGGAAACAGGCCTGCCCATCTCTTTCGGGCTTTCTATCAATAAGACCGTCTCCAAGATCGCCACAGGGGAAGCCAAACCAAACAACCAGATCCGGATCCTGGAGGGTACGGAGAGGCCGTTCCTTGCTCCCTTATCCATCAGGAAGATACCGATGGTTGGGGAAGTGACCTATAAGTCATTGTGCGATCTTGGAGTTAAGCGTATTAGGACCGTTCAGGAAATGCCAATGGAGCTTATGCACAAGGTGCTGGGGAAAAACGGCCTGTCTATCTGGAAAAAAGCCAACGGCATAGACAACAGCCCGGTGGTTCAATACCACGAACGCAAGTCAATCTCGACAGAGCGGACCTTCGATAAGGACACCACCGATGTGCATAAGCTGAAGAGCATCCTGATAGCCATGACTGAAAACCTGGCTTACCAGCTGAGGCGCGGCAACAAACTGACAGCCTGCGTGACCTTTAAGATACGTTATTCCGACTTCCAGACTTATACCCAGCAACAGCGGATCCCCTACAGTTCCATGGACCATAACCTCATTCCCGTGGTATTGGATCTATTCAGAAAGCTCTATAACCGGAGGTTGCTGGTACGGCTGGTGGGCATCAAATTCAGCCACCTGGTGGAAGGCGGCCACCAGATCAATTTATTCGAGGATGATGAAAAATACCTGAACCTTAGCCAGGCTATCGATAAGATGCGGGAGCGTTATGGCGACAGAGCGGTGATAAGTGCAGCCGGAATGAGTGCCAGGAGTATCAGTCGCTGGAATCCATTCACAGGTGAACCACCGCCATTGCTGGCTAACAGACGGCAATAAATCCTTCAAAATAATTTAAAAAATGATAGCAACATGATCTCATTTCGCTAATTTTGGTCCAACACAAAACAAGTATGGGCAGATCTACAAATTCCCTGGTACTCTGGTTTCTTGTCGTGATCCAGATAAGCATTGGACAAGAAAAGGCACAGACTGAGGTGCTGGATTCAGTATTGATAACCTCCAGCCGAATTGATATTCCTTTCAGGGAGAACTCGAGGACCATCAAGGTGATCACCTCAGAAGAGATAGAACAGGCAGCGGTCACAAATGTAGCCGACCTGCTCCAACAGGTTGCCGGGGTCGATATCCGGCGGCGAGGAGTATATGGAAGCCAGGCCGATTTGTATATCAGGGGTGGGGGTTTTGACCAGACCCTGTTGCTCATTGACGGCATCAAGGTTGAAGATCCCCAAACAGGTCATCATACCATGAACATGGCGCTTCCCATAGAAGTTATAGAGCGAATAGAGATTATTAAAGGACCTGCCGCCAGAATATTCGGCCAGAACGCATTTACAGGGGCAGTCAATATAGTCACCAAGGACAAGCTCAAAAACGGACTGAACCTTGGTGTTCAGGGCGGATCATTCGGACAACGCGGAACCTCTTTAACCACAGGGGGAGATCTGAATAAAACCTCACATATTGTACATTTTTCCAAAATCCTTTCCGATGGATACAGGTACAATACCGATTTTGATAATCAGAATTTTTTTCTGAAAAGCAGTTTCAATAAAAACCATAGTCCTGTAAATTTTATTGCAACTTTTATGGAGCGTAAATTCGGTGCCAATGGTTTTTATGCATCTCCTGCCGCAGTAGATCAGTATGAAGAAACCCAGGCAAGTTTGGTCGGGTTCTCCTCTCGGTGGAAATCTGAGAATTGGGTATTAAAACCCAGGCTTTATTGGAAACGCAACCAGGATGAATACGTTTTCGTAAGGCAGGATCCTTCCATATACAGAAACCTGCATATTTCCAACAAGATAGGAGCTGAAGTGAATGCCGCCTATACTTCCTCTGCAGGGATTACAGGTTTTGGAGTGGATGTCGCCCAGGTATATTTGTCGAGTAATAACCTGGGAGATCGTCAACGACTTATGACCAACATTTTCATAGAACATCGGTTTGAATTCATTGATGAGAAACTTGATATCACTCCAGGACTGGCAGTCAATTATTTTAGTGATTTCGGCTGGCATGCATTTCCTGGTATCGATTTGGGTTACGCGATATCTGATACCTTCAGGATCTACACCAATGCAGGATTTACATACAGGGTTCCTACCTATACCGATCTTTTCTACAGTGACCCTACAACGCTTGGCAATGAAAATCTTGATCCTGAAGAGGCTCTTACACAAGAGGTCGGTCTTCGATTCACAGGAAGAAAGTTTAATGCATCTATGGCTTTTTTTAACAGGGATTCCAGCAACCTAATCGACTATGTTAAAGAAAATGAGGAGGATTTATGGGAAGCTACTAATATACAAGAGCTCAACACTAAAGGCCTTGAGGTCAATTTGGGATATAATCCGGATTTCTTAGGAATTAATCATCGGTTTGAATTGAGCTATAATTACCTGGACGAAAATCTGGAACAACTCGATCTCAGCTTTTCGCGATATTCGATAAATTCATTGAGACACCAGCTAACTGCCACTTACAGATCAGAATGGTTTAAAGGCTTTATGCAAACCATTGTCTTCAGGCATGGGGAGCGTTTTAAGGCAGACCCCTACCAGGTCATAGATTATATGGCTTCTTACCGATTTAAAAATTTTGAATTATCACTTATCGCCAATAATATTTTCAACGAAGAATACACAGAGACCAACCTGGTTCCCATGCCAAAGGGGAATGTGCTGTTCGGTTTAAAATACGGTCTTTTATAAACCTGGTAACCTTTGCAATTCACACCTATTTCATACATTTGATCTTTACAAAAAACCGAATTCTTGAAACTGAATTTAAAACAGATCCCCAGGGTTGAAACCATCTCTAAGGAGGACTTTATCAATCAGTATTTCAAACCCCAGAAACCTGTGGTCATCGAGAGGTTTATTGAGGACTGGCCGGCTTATCATAAATGGAATCTGGATTATATGAAAAACGTGGCTGGTGAAAAAGTAGTTCCCCTCTACGATGACCGCCCAGTTGACTATAACGACGGATTTAATCAGCCTCATGCGAAAATGAAGATGAGTGACTACATTGACCTTCTTAAATCTGAACCCACTAAATTTCGAATTTTTCTATGGAATATTTTGAAGGAAGTACCGGAACTTCAGCAAGATTTCAGCTATCCTGATTTTGGATTGCGCCTTATGAAGGGACTGCCAATGTTATTCTTTGGCGGTGCGGACTCTTATACCTTCATGCATTACGATATCGACCTGGCTAATATCTTTCATTTCCATTTCGACGGCAGGAAAAGGTGTATTCTGTTTGATCAGAAACAGAATGACTATCTCTATAAGATTCCTCATTCTCTGATAACAAGAGAAGATATCGATTTTACCAAACCGGATTTTGAAAAATGGCCTGCACTGGCAAATGCTCAAGGCTGGGTTTGCGAGCTCGAACACGGCAATGTCCTTTATATGCCAGAGGGTTTTTGGCATTATATGCGCTATCTGACACCCGGATTCTCAATGAGTCTGAGGGCTTTAGCCAGAAATCCCAAGAACCTGGGAAAAGCAATTTATAATGTGTTCATAATGCGTGCGCTGGATAATTCAATGCGCCGAATCAAAGGCCAGAGTTGGATAGATTGGAAAAATGAACAGGCCATAGTAAGGACAAACCGAAAAAACGGAATCAGGGTATAAGCTCATTTACCTTTTCATAGACAAGATCGGACTCCCACCCCCGATACAGCAAATAATCGGCTAATTTTCTTTTACGCTTCAGAAAATTTTCCTCTTCAATTGACGCGAGCCTCTTATCAGCCAATGAATTAAAAACCTTTAAATATTCTTCCTGATCTATTTCAGATATTGCCATATTTATAGTAAATTTACTCAATCCCTTTTTTTGTAACTCAGAAAAAAGGCGTTTTTTCCCCCACTTCTTTAATCTGAACTTGCTGCTAACGTATGTTATGGCGAACCTTGCTTCATTGAGGTAATCGTCTTCGATGAGTTTTACTGTGATATGGTTGATAGCTTCTTCAACCATATGCATTGATTTGAGTTTTTTCCGAACATCCTGATGACACCGTTCCTGGTAAGCACAATAACGTTGAAGCAAATTCAATGCTTCTTCAACGGTGTAAGATCGCCTTTTAATCATACTGCAAAATAATCACATTTTGCTGATTTATAAAGCGATCCTAATATGCCCTTCTGCAGGGGTTTATTTGATTAAGGTCAGCTTCCACTAAATCTAATTTATTAATTGATCCATGATTAAGAAATATGTCCTCCTTCTTGCAGGTATTACCTTGCTCAATTCTTTGATTTATTCACAGATAATTAGCTTTGAATTTAACGGATTAGCCGGAGATGAAGTTTCCGCAAATTCCAATTTTAATGATTTGAATCTTTCGGTATCCACCATTATAAGGGGAAGCGGACTCACTCCCAGCATTAACGCTAATCGCTTTAATGCGACCACATGGGCTCTTAATGATATCACAACCGCAGTTTCAGGAGATAATTACATGGAATTCACCATTAATCCTGATCCTGGCTACGCTTTTGATATTTCGACCATTGAAATCACCTTGGAAAGATCCTTAACCGGAACCAGGGGATTGGCATTACGCAGTTCACTTGATAGCTTTACATCTGATATAGACGGTGAAAAGGCAGTTGCTGATAATACAAATGCTCAATCCTTCAGCTTCAGTGTCGGTCAAAGCAATTTAAATTCAGCTTTAACCTTACGCTTTTATGGCTGGGCCGAAGCAGCAGGCGGATCGGGCGGATTTGAAGGGCCCGGGAATGATATTATAGTCAATGGATCTGTTTATGTCAGTTCAACAGATCAACCTGACTGGTGCAATATTCAGTTTCCCAATACTCCGGATACCATCCAATTGGGTGAATCCTACACCGTTTATGCCAGGGTTAATGAACCTGGAATTACTGATTCACCAGGCCAGGGCGCAGGTATTACAGCATGGATAGGTTATAACACAGCTAACAATAATCCAGATGGCGGAGCTGGTTGGACATGGGTGCCGGCAACATGGAACCTTGCTGTTACAGGAAACAACGATGAATACCAGGCCGACCTGGGAACTGCTATCCCGGCAACAGGCACTTATTACTATGCCAGCAGGTTTCAACTTAATAACGGCCCATATATTTATGGGGGTAGTACCGGCATATGGAGTAATGACTCCGTTGAATTAAC
>JBFKFP010000113.1:0-9254 GCA_041618535.1 Flavobacteriaceae bacterium | reverse complement strand
GGTGTATGCCCATATACCAAACCCGATGAATAATCCGGCAACAATAAAATGGAGAAACATGAACATGGTCCATATAGTGGGATTTGGACCAAACAGCCCGTGAAGAACCGATTTTCCGGCTTCAAATTCAAGGATCTCAAGATGCAGCTGGGGCGACCAGAAATGTTGCCTCAGCCTTGGAACCTTAATAAAAACATGATCATCAACCCTCGTGACAACGAAATCGTTTTGTGTCTTCTTAGCCTCCTCAAATAATTTTAAAAGATCTTCTTTCGGATGATCGAATTCCATCTTGAATCTCGGACGGAGAACTATTTCATTAGGAAGCGACATATGCTTTATTATGAATGAAAAAATACAGTTTTTTCTTCAGATTGTAAGCATTACCTTTGTCCCAATTCAAAAAATCATGAGCATAGTTGCCATCGTAGGTCGCCCGAATGTAGGGAAATCCACTCTGTTTAACCGACTTATTCAGCGGCGTGAAGCCATTGTTGATGCAGTAAGTGGTGTTACCCGTGACCGCCATTATGGAAAAAGTGACTGGAATGGCAAGGAGTTCTCCCTGGTCGATACAGGAGGTTATGTCAGGGGTAGTGAGGACGTGTTCGAGGCTGAGATCGATAAGCAGGTAGAACTGGCTATTGAAGAAGCGGATGCCATCCTCTTTATGGTTGACGTTGAGGCCGGAGTCACCGGCATGGATGAAGATGTTGCAGATCTGCTCAGGAAAGTTGATAAGCCTGTATTTTTGGTGGTCAATAAGGTAGACAACAATAAACGTGCGGAAGATGCCGTAGAATTCTATTCCCTTGGATTAGGCAATTATTATACCATCGCCAGCATTAATGGCAGTGGGACCGGTGATCTCCTGGATGCCCTGGTAGATGCTCTGCCTGAGAATGAGACCAGGGAGGAATCTGAATTGCCGCGTTTTGCCGTAGTTGGAAGACCAAATGCCGGGAAGTCCTCCTTTATCAATGCGCTGATTGGTGAAGACCGGTATATCGTCACCGATGTGGCCGGCACCACAAGGGATGCCATAGACACGAGATATAACCGTTTTGGATTTGAGTTCAACCTTGTTGATACAGCGGGAATTAGAAGGAAATCCAAAGTTAAGGAAGATCTGGAATTCTATTCGGTGATGCGAAGTGTAAGGGCCATAGAACATTGCGATGTCTGTATTATATTGTTCGATGCAACCCGTGGTTTTGACGGGCAGGTACAGAATATCTTTTGGTTGGCCGAACGGAACCGCAAAGGGATAGTTATTCTCGCAAACAAATGGGATCTTGTTGAAAAGGACAATAGTACCATGAAAGATTTCGAAAAGCAGGTTAGAAAGCAGATCGAACCCTTAACAGATGTACCAATTATCTTTATTTCTGCCCTTACCAAGCAAAGGATTTTTAAGGCCATAGAAACCGCGGTTAATGTATACAAGAACAGGTCTAAAAGAATCAAGACACGCTTGCTTAACGATACCCTGTTACCTATTATTCAGAACACTCCTCCACCTGCATATAAGGGAAAATATGTCAAGATCAAGTTTATTACTCAATTACCTACCCCTCAGCCTCAATTCGCGTTTTTCTGTAATCTTCCGCAGTATGTAAGGGAACCTTATAAACGCTTCCTCGAGAATCAGTTAAGAGAGCAGTTCGATTTCCATGGAGTGCCGATCTCTATCTACATGAGAAAGAAATAAGATCTGGTTGAAAACAAGGGCTTACGACCTTAAATAAGTCATAAATATTTTACAAAAAGTAAAATAAACTTGACAAATAGTATAATTTGTTTTACATTTGTAATAACAAATCATATAAATCATGGGATCGAATTATCTGATATCGCACAAATTCAAGCCGGTTGGCTGGGTTTTATTTGTAGCCGGAATACTGGCAGGCCTTTATCTTATGTTTACCGATTATGAAGTGGAGATCTTAAATGTCAAGGTTTTGGCTCTTTATGGCGGCGATGGCATATTCTCCTCCAATGAGGGCTTCTTCAAAATAATTGAGAATGGCATCTTCGATGAGTTGACGGCATTATCAATAATAATAGGTGGCCTCCTGGTTGGTTTCTCAAGAGAGAAGATAGAGGATGAGTTCATTTATAAATTGCGAAAGGATTCGCTGGTTTGGGCCCTCCTTTTCAATTATCTGGTCCTGGTGCTGGCAATTGCCTTTATTTATGATTTCACCTTTTTTGATGTTCTCGTGATAAATATGTTTACCCCGCTGATATTTTTCATTCTACGGTTCAATTTTATAAAATTTAAAAATCAGTCCGGTGAAGAATAATATAAAAGTAGAACGAGCCAGGATGGATCTGACCCAGGCCGATTTAGCTGACAGGATAGGAGTAAGTCGGCAGTCTATAAACGCTATAGAGAAGGGTAAATATGTGCCTTCCACTGTATTGGCACTGAAGATCGCAGCGGTTTTTGACAAACCTGTTGAGACCGTTTTTAGCCTTGAAGAGTCCGATTAAAAGCTACCAGCCACCAGAGGCGCCTCCACCTCCGAAACCTCCTCCGCCGAATCCACCACTGAAGCCGCCTCCTCCCGAGCCTCCACTCCTGGAGCCACCAAATCGGCCAAAACCTCCTGAACTTCGGCTATATCCGCCTCTTCCGGCACGGCTCAGGATGATGGCCTCAAGAACGTCACGCGTGGCATCTCTGTTCCTGATTCTTCTTCCGCTGCCACCACCACCTTTTCTCCTTTTTGAAATCGCGATGATAAAAATGATAAAGAGCACGATCAAAAGGATGATCAGGCCTAATGGCGGGCCCCCTCCTCCCTTTATTTGCTGATTGGCCTGGTAAGCTCCGGTGAGAACCTCAAAAATGGCATCAACCCCCCTATTAAGTCCACCGTAATAATCATTTCGTTTGAAGTAAGGGATAATATCTCTTTCAATGATACGCCTTGATAGGGCATCGGTCAAAAGATGTTCTACACCATAGCCCGTGTTGATTGCGATCTTCCGGTCCTCATAGGCCAGCAGAATAAATACGCCGTTATCTTCCTTTTCCTGCCCGATTCCCCAGGCATGAGCCCACTGAGCGCCAAGGTACAGGATATTCTCTCCTTCAGTGGAGCCTATTGTCGCTATTACTATCTGTGTTGAAGTGGAGTCGGAATATCGGATGAGTTTATCTTTGAGGTTTTGCTCCTCGACAGCGTTCAGAATATTGGAATAATCATATAAACTGGTTTGTAATCCAGGTTTTTCAGGAATCTCGAACTGGCTAAATACGGCCGCTGGAACCAGAAGAATGGCCGCATATAAGGTTACTATGATCTTCAAATTTCTCATTCAGGATTTCGAAATTGAATCGGGCAATTCATTATCATCCGATGTCATCCTGGGGAAGTAGGTTTTCAGCTGTTTCCCAACAAGTGTAATTGCGTCTGAAAGTCCGCCGGCGAAATCACCGATTTGAAATCGTGATCCTAGCAGTGCCTTGGCCTCCGACCAGAATTCTGAACCAACCTTTGTGTCTATTCCGATATCCCCGCAAATTGCGAACCGGTGATCGGCTACAGCCAAATAGATTAGAACTGCGTTTTGCAGCCGTGTATTTTGCATATCGAGGATTGAGAACACCTCCTGCGCTCTCTTCATGGGATTGCCATGACATGAGCGTTCCAAATGTACCCTAATCTCTCCTGAAGTTTGAAGTTCTGCCTCCCTGATGGCATCTATGATCTGTTGTTCCTCCTCAGGGGATAGAAAATCCTCTAACGATTCCCTCATTTTCGGTTAATCGAAATTAAATTCGACGTCGGGCGCATCCTCGCTTCCGGCCTCAGCCCTGTAATACTGCATCTCATCAAAATTGAGTATTCCTGCCAACATGGAATTAGGAAATGTCTTGATATGTTTATTATAAGGCTCCACCGCCTCATTAAAACGGTCTCGCGCAACGTTGATCCGGTTCTCCGTACCCTCAAGCTGCGACTGCAATTCCAGAAAATTCTGATTAGCCTTAATATCAGGGTAGCGTTCAACGGTCACCAGCAATCGGGAAAGAGCACTGGATAGTCCGCTCTGTGCTTCGTTAAAAGCTGCCAATTGCTCGGGGGTGATATTGGCCGGGTCTATAGTTGTTTTAGTGGCTTCGCTTCGCGCTTTGATAACAGCCTCCAAAGTACTTTTTTCAAAATCGGCAGCGCCCTGGACGGTCTTTACAAGATTTCCTATAAGGTCGTTACGCCTCTGATAACTGCTTTCCACATCACCCCAATTTTTGGTAGCTGTTTCTTTTAATTCCACTGCCTGGTTATTGAAATTTTTCCCCCAGTTATACAGTCCTAAAAGAACCACTGCAATAACAATTACTGGAACTAGCCATTTTTTCATAATTAAGAAGGTTTAAAGTTGATCTTTTATCTTGACAAGCTGGTGTTTGATCTGCTCGAGTTTGGAAATGATTTCAAAGTTGCTGAGGGACTCTTTTTTTTGTTCCTTCAGGTGGATTTTGGCTCCTTCAAGTGTGAACCCGCGCTCCTTAACCAAATAGTAGATATATTTAAGATTTTTAATGTCCTCAGGTGTGAATTTGCGGTTGCCCTTGGCGTTTTTTTTAGGTTTTAGAACGTCGAATTCCTTCTCCCAAAAGCGAATTAATGAGGTATTCACCCCAAAGGCTTTGGCTACCTCTCCAATGCTGTAATAACGTTTTTCAGGGAGTTCAACATGCATCAGTCCAGAGATTGATTTTCCAAGGAAGCTTTTTTAAGCATCTCACTGAACTCATCAGGAGTTAAACTGCCGTAATAAAAATTGATAGGGTTGATCTTCTCCCCATCTTTGAATACTTCGTAATGCAAATGAGGAGCTTCAGACCGCCCTGAGCTTCCAACAAAGCCGATGAGGTCACCTCGTTTTACCTTCTGATTCTTTCTGACATTGTATTTGTACAGGTGAGCATAGAGACTCACATATCCAAAACCGTGATCTATCCTGATATGCTTGCCATACCCGGATGCATCTCCATCCGCACGTTTTACCACTCCATCGCCCGTAGCGTACACCGGAGTTCCCCTGGGTGCGGTGAAGTCCATTCCGTAGTGATATTTTCGCGCCTTGGTAAACGGATCTATCCTGTATCCAAAACCACTTGCCATGCGGGTGAGATCTTCATTGTTTACAGGCTGAATGGCCGGTATGGAAGAAAGGAACTTTTCTTTGTCCTTGGCTAAGATAGCGATCTCGTCAAGCGATTTCGATTGAACAACTATTTGTTTCTGAATAATATCGAGACGTTTGCTGGTCTCGATGACAAGTTTCGAATTATCGTATCCTTCCAGATCCTTATAACGGTTAACCCCGCCAAATCCCGCACGCCTTTGCTCTTCAGGGATAGGATTGGCCTCGAAATACAAACGATATATGGCATTGTCACGCTCCTCCAGATCCTCTAACACAACCTGTGCCTCGTCCATTTTTTTACTCAGCATTTCATACTGGAGTTCCAAATACTGCAACTCCCTGCTCAGCGCCTTCTCCTTAGGGCTTTCCAGGTACTGACTGGCAATAACGAAGAAGATAAATCCGAACAGGACTGAGGCCGTGATAAACATTCCTACAAGCTTGAAAGTAGTGCGTTTTCTACGCTCTATTTTCCGGTAGGAAAGCGTCTCAGGATCGTAATAATATTTTACCTTAGACATAATCTAAAATGTTCTATTTTTGCCAGTGCATGCCGGATAATCCGGTCTGATCTACAAGCACAACGAACAAATATAAAAATTGTTTCACATTTAAAGTGCTTTATCAAGAACAAGGTTATTAACATCTGAATATGAAGTCACAAGAGGTTCGTCAACGGTTTTTAGATTTTTTCGAAGGAAAAAATCATATCATCGTTCCCTCGGCCCCGATGGTGGTAAAAGATGATCCTACCCTGATGTTCGTTAATTCGGGGATGGCGCCGTTCAAGGAATATTTCCTGGGAAATGCCCGGCCAAAGTCAAAAAGAATAGCAGATACCCAGAAATGCCTCCGGGTTTCGGGTAAGCATAACGACCTTGAAGAGGTTGGTTATGACACCTATCATCATACCCTGTTTGAGATGTTGGGTAACTGGAGCTTTGGAGACTACTTTAAAAAAGAGGCCATTGAGTGGGCCTGGGAACTTCTTACCAAAGAATTTTCCATAGACAAAAGCCAGCTATATGTAACCGTATTTGAAGGAGATAAGGAAGATGGACTGCCTATGGATAAGGAAGCTTATGATTATTGGAAATCTATAGTTCCTGAGGAGCGTATCCTGATGGGAAACAAAAAGGATAATTTCTGGGAGATGGGAGAACAAGGCCCATGCGGGCCTTGCAGTGAGATCCATGTCGATATAAGAAGTGAAGAGGAAAGAAAATCGACACCCGGTCATGAATTGGTGAATACCGATCATCCCCAGGTGGTTGAAATATGGAACCTGGTTTTCATGCAATATAACCGTAAGGCAGACGGGTCATTGGATAATCTTCCGGAGAAGCATATAGATACGGGAATGGGCTTTGAGCGTCTTTGCATGGTGCTGCAGGGCGTGACCTCCAATTATGACACCGATGTGTTCACCCCGGTAATCAGGGAAATAGAGGCCATCACCAAGTGCGATTACGGCAAGGATTCAAAAACTGATGTTGCCATCAGAGTGATTGCCGATCATGTTAGAGCCGTGGCGTTTTCCATTGCTGACGGACAGTTGCCGAGCAATACAGGAGCTGGATATGTCATCAGGCGAATTTTAAGGCGGGCGGTCCGATACGGTTTCTCTTTTCTGAACCAGAATGAGCCGTTTATCTACAGGCTCTCTTCAATTCTATCAAAGAAAATGGGAGAAGCTTTTCCCGAGATCAGGACTCAGAAACAGCTCATTGAAAACGTGATCAGGGAAGAGGAAGCATCCTTCCTCAGGACCCTTGAACAGGGACTTGTACTGCTGGACAGGATCATTCTTGAAGAAGACGGAGAGATGGTGTCTGGTGAAAAGATATTTGAATTATACGACACCTTCGGATTCCCGGTTGACCTGACCGCTCTGATATTGAATGAGAAAGGGCTTAAGCTGGATGATTCGGGATTCAGGAAGGAACTTGAGAAACAGAAAGCCAGGTCCAGGGCTGCGGGTGAGATGAGCACAGAGGACTGGACTATTCTCGAAGAAGACATTAGCCAGGAATTCGTGGGATACGACACTTTACAGGCAGATGTTAAAATAACTCGATACAGGAAAATCCATACCAAAAAGGAAGGCGATCAATATCAGTTGGTTTTCAATCTCACGCCTTTTTATGCGGAGGGCGGAGGCCAGGTCGGGGATAAAGGTTACCTCGAAGCTCCCAATGGCGACGTCATCTATATCCTTGATACAAAAAAGGAGAACAATGTGATTGTGCATTATACGAGTGAATTACCCGACGACCTTGATAATACCTTCAGGGCGGTCGTAGATGGAAAGCAGCGTTTCAGGACCGCTTGCAATCATACGGCTACCCATCTCCTTCACCAGGCTTTAAGGGAAGTTTTAGGAGATCATGTAGAGCAGAAAGGGTCTGCCGTACATTCGAAGTACCTGCGGTTTGATTTTTCCCATTTCGCCAAGTTAACAGCAGAAGAACTTAGGGATGTTGAGAATTTCGTCAATGCGAGAATCGATGGAAAGATACCTCTGCAAGAACAGCGGAACATCCCGATGGAAATGGCGATTAAAGAAGGAGCTATGGCTCTTTTTGGTGAGAAATACGGTGATACGGTGAGAACTGTGAGGTTTGGTCAGTCAATTGAACTTTGCGGTGGTACTCACGTGCCGAATACTTCAGATATATGGCATTTTAAAATTGTTTCTGAGGGGGCGATTGCAGCGGGTATAAGACGAATTGAGGCTATTACTTATGATGCGGTCAAGGATTTTTATTTTGACAATAACCGCATGCTCTATGAAATCAGGGATTTATTGAACAACACCAAAGACCCCGTCAGAGCGGTTGCTGAAATTCAGGAGGAGAATCAAAAGTTGAAGAAACAGATAGAGGAATTTCAGCAGTTGCAGCTAAGTCAGCTAAGAAGGCAGCTCGGAGAGGAAATCGTGGATATCAATGGTATAAGATTCCTGTCCAGGGAATTGGATCTGGATGCATCCGGCCTCAAAGACCTCGCATTCGGGTTAGGAAAGGAGCACGATAATCTCTTCCTTCTTTTAGGATCAAATCAGGACGGCAAGGCATTACTAAGCTGTTACATCTCCAAGGATTTGGTAGAGTCTAAGAATCTTAATGCCGGACAAATAGTTCGCGAATTGGGGAAACATATCCAGGGAGGTGGCGGCGGACAGCCTTTTTACGCCACGGCCGGGGGAAAAAATCCAGGCGGACTGAAAAAAGCCCTGGAAGCGGCTAAGTCATATATTGACTGACGATGGAATTCAGAACGCGATTGATTACCGAAACTCAGAGTCACCATACCATTTCCTATGGGTCAGAGATAATGTTGTTGGGCTCCTGTTTCGCTGAAAATATCGGTGAGAAGCTGGATTACTACCAGTTCAAGCAAACTGTCAATCCATTCGGAATACTATATCATCCCCTTGCAATTGAGCATTTTATTACGAGGGTGATCAATTCGGAATACTATTCAGAAGAAGATATTTTTGAACAAGATGGCGTCTGGCGGTGCCTTGACGCGCATTCAAGATTAAGCTCGGTTAACAGAGGGGAACTTTCAGATAGGTTGAACTCAGCCCTGCATCAATCCTTAAAATGCCTCTCCGAAGCCAGCCACCTTATCATTACTTTCGGAACAGCATGGGTATACCGAAAAATTGACGAAGACCGTATTGTGGCCAACTGCCATAAAATTCCGCAGAAAAAATTTCAAAAGGAATTGCTTTCTGTTGATGACATCAGTGAGTCTGTACAAAGTATCATTGCGCTTTGTAAGGCTTTGAATCCAAAAATGAATCTGATCTTCACAGTTTCACCTGTCCGTCACTTACGTGATGGTTTGGTTGATAATGCCATTAGCAAAGCCCAATTGCTGGCGGGATTGCACCTAAATATGGATAAAAGGGAAAGGCTTTTTTATTTTCCATCCTACGAGATCATGATGGATGATCTGAGAGATTACAGATTCTACAAGGCAGACCTGATTCATCCGAATGAAACGGCCATTGAATATATCTGGGAGAGTTTTAAGAATTCCTGGATAGATGAGGATTGCTTTGAGGTAATGGAAGAAGT
>JBFKFP010000112.1:0-9294 GCA_041618535.1 Flavobacteriaceae bacterium | reverse complement strand
GCCAATGAGCAAAAAAGTTTTACTTAATTCCAAAGAAGTAAGCATCATTCTTCACCGACTGGCCTGTCAACTTATTGAAAATCACAAAGACTTTAATAATACAGTGCTTGTTGGTCTTCAGCCAAGAGGAAAATTCCTGCTTGACCGACTGGCTCAAATGCTCAGATCCGATTACAAGATCAAGGATCTAAAGACCGGTTACCTGGATATTACATTTTTCAGAGACGATTTCAGAAGGGGAGAGAAGATACTTGAGGCCAACACAACTGAGATAAACTTCCTTGTAGAGAATAAGAATGTGGTTTTTATCGATGACGTGCTTTATACAGGAAGAAGTATCAGGGCTGCGCTTACAGCAATCCAGTCTTTCGGAAGGCCAAAACATATAGAGCTATTAACTCTTATTGACAGAAGATTTAGCAGGCATTTGCCCATTCAGCCCGATTACAGGGGCCGGCAGGTGGATGCCATCAATAAAGACAAAGTTATGGTTCACTGGGAGGAAAATGATGGAGAAGATGCGGTATACCTTATAAACAATTGATGTATGAGCGAACTGAGTGTTGATCACTTACTGGGCATTAAATACCTGAATAAGGAAGATATTCAGCTTATCTTTGAAACCGCAGATCATTTCAAAGAAGTGATAAACCGCCCCATCAAAAAAGTACCTTCACTGCGCGATATCACAATTGCCAACCTGTTTTTTGAAAATAGCACACGCACCAAGTTATCTTTTGAACTGGCTGAAAAACGTCTCTCAGCCGACATCATCAATTTCTCAGCTTCCCAGTCCTCAGTTAAAAAAGGGGAAACCCTGATAGATACGGTTAACAATATACTCTCTATGAAGGTTGACATGGTGGTTATGCGTCATCCAAAACCGGGAGCCTGTGTTTTCCTTTCAGAGCATGTTGATGCCCGTATTATCAATGCCGGAGATGGAGCGCATGAACATCCGACCCAGGCCCTGCTTGACAGCTATTCCATTAGGGAAAGATTAGGTGGGGTAAAGGGAAAGAAAGTGGTAATAGTAGGGGATATACTGCATAGCAGGGTTGCACTGTCCAATATCTTTGCATTGAAGCTACTTGGGGCTGAAGTTAAGGTTTGCGGACCGCTTTCGTTGATTCCTAAACATATTGACAAGCTTGGAGTAGAGGTGGAGACCAACCTTAGGAAGGCATTGAACTGGTGTGACGTGGCCAATATGTTACGTGTTCAGAATGAACGTATGGCCTTCAGTTATTTTCCGACCACCAGAGAATACACCCAACAATTTGGTTTAAATAAAGATATATTGGATAGCCTTGATAAGCGCATCACAGTGATGCATCCCGGACCGATAAACAGGGGTGTGGAAATAACAAGTGATGTAGCCGATTCTGACCAGGCTATTATCCTTGAGCAGGTTGAAAACGGAGTAGCGATAAGAATGGCAGTAATTTATTTGCTTGCCTCCAAAATCAAACATTAAAATGCTGATAGATAAATCCGGAAATATTACGCTTATAACCCAGGAACGTGCAAAGGTCACCGATTTGGTTAATCGTTTATCTGGTATGTATGACAAATACAAGAATGATCACCTTATTATTAATTTAAGCGGGCTTAACAGGTTAACGCTTGATGAATTACTTGAGTTCCTGGAAATTTCAAACACGCACAGGCGCGCAAAGAACTCTTTCGTATTGGTTTGCGAGGATACAGACTACGATCTCATTCCCGATGAACTTGTTGTGGTGCCTACCCTCCAGGAAGCCTACGATATTATAGAAATGGAAGAAATAGAACGAGATCTCGGATTTTAGGATGGAGCTGACCATTTTGGGTTGTCATAGCGCTACGCCTCGGGTAAATGAACATCCTACCTCACAGGTCCTTCAGATCAGGAATCACCTGTTTCTAATAGATTGTGGAGAGGGAACCCAGGTGTTACTCAGAAAGTACAGTATAAAGTTTTCAAGGATAAAACATATTTTTATCTCTCACCTTCATGGTGATCATTTTTTTGGACTTGTAGGGCTCATATCGACCTTCAGGCTTTTGTCGAGGGAATCGGAGTTACATGTTCACGGTCCGAAAGGAATCAAGGAGATCATCACCCTTCAGATGAAGTTAGCAGACTCCTGGACCAATTATCCGCTTATTTTCCATGAACTGGAGTCCAGATCATCGCAAATGATCTTTGAAGATGATCAGGTTGAAGTTTACACCATTCCATTGAATCACAGGATTTATACCAACGGTTTCCTTTTCCGGGAAAAGCCTTCTGAAAGGAGGCTTAAGCCCGTGGAGGCAAAAAAGGCCGGTATTCATATGGCTTATTTCTCTAAACTGAAACAGGGATATGATGTTAAGAATGAAAATGGGGAGTTGATCAGGAACGAGCTGGTAACAGGAGAAGGACCAAAACCGATGTCCTATGCATACTGCAGTGACACCCAGTATTGTCCCGAGATCGTTCCTCTGATAAGAAATGTCGATGCACTATACCATGAATCCACATTTCTCGAGAATCACGATCATCTAACCGAAGGGACGAAACATTCCACGGCGAAGGATGCAGGCCAGATCGCCAGTTTATCAGAATCCAGGATGTTGATTCTCGGACATTATTCCTCCCGTTATGAGGATATAGAGGAATTCAGGAAGGAGGCAGCAGCTGTCTATGACGGCAGAATAGAGCTTGCCGAAACCGGTAAAAAAATTCTTATTCAGGACAGCAACCTTAATTAATGCATTAGTGTTGATTTAAAAAAGGCCTAACTTGCAAAGAAAATGGATAAAGATCTGAGTCATTACAGAAAATCTTACGAGAAAGGAGAACTTTCCGAAAGGCTGGTTCCGGAGAATCCTCTTGAATTATTCCGGAAATGGTTTCATGAGGCTGACGAATCCGGAATGGCTGATGAGGCCAATGCGATGACATTATCCACCATCGGACTGGATGGATTTCCCAAAGGGCGCGTGGTTTTGCTAAAACGAATGACTTATGAGGGATTTATCTTTTACACGAATTATTTGAGCGATAAGGGCAGATCTATCGCTAATAACCCAAATGCCTGCCTTTCGTTTTTCTGGCACGGATTGGAACGCCAGGTGATCATAAAGGGCAAAGTTGAGAAGATTGCCGAAAATCTAAGTGACGGATATTTTGAAAGCAGACCGCGTGGCAGCCAGTTGAGTGCCCATGTCTCAGATCAGAGCGAGATTATTGAAAACCGTGAGACCCTTGAAAAGAAGCTCCATGAATTAGAAGCGAGATACGAGGGCAAGGAGATCCCAAGGCCTTCACATTGGGGAGGGTATATTCTTAAACCGGTGGAAATAGAGTTCTGGCAGGGACGCCCGAATCGTCTTCATGATCGTATAAGATATCGCCTAAATGCAGAATTGGACTGGAAAATTGAGCGACTTTCGCCTTAATTTCCGCCAATTTGTGCATTAAATCCGATGAAATACACTAATTTTGAAAATAGCCGTGCAGTTCATCGACAAAAGAACGCATAAGTCCGACGTAAAGCGTGTAATTCGTCGATATTAACATTTCTTTAACAGTTTCTACAGCCCGGGGTTTATAATTTGCAAGTCCAAATCTAATGAACCCTACCATGAAAATACCTACTTGGCCAATACTGGCATTAACCGCTCTGTTGTCACTTTCATGTTCGACAGATGCCATCGAGGAGGAGACCATTGATGCCATAGTTGCATCATACGTCCCGGAAACCAAGGAAATTGAAATCGAGATCATGGAAATTATCAATGATTATCGAGTAGAGATCGGGTTAAATCCCTTAAACAGTTTAAATCAGATCAAAGCTGAAGCGTTCGGGCATACCGAATATATGATCGAGAAAAGCAATATCTCACATGATAACTTCTTTATCAGAAAGGAGAATCTTGAGAATACCGTAGGAGCTGTCCGAGTTGGAGAAAATGTGGCCTATGGTTATCGCTATGCCGAGTCTGTGGTCAATGCCTGGTTGAACAGCCCGGGGCATAAAGATATCATAGAAGGAGAATACAGCCATTTTGACATCTCTGCCGAGCAGGATCAGGAAGGGCGATGGTACTATACCAATATTTTTATAAAGAAATAATACCCTGTTTTTCATATAATACATTCATTTAGTATTAGACATGAAGGCCTCCGTCAGGAGGCCTTTTTTTTTATGTCGACTTATGTCCAATTGATTAAGGTATCCCGATCAGGCAAGGTTTCATCTTTTGAGAGTGTGATCGACATATAAAACTCATTTTTAACAGGCTTTCATCAATACTGTGGCATAAGGGGTCAAGATCAGGAATTAATACTCTGTGAGAACCCTTAAAAGGCCTGAAAGAACATCTTATTGAATCCATATGTTATCCAAATAAGAAAACATATTCATCCTTGCAATGGTTTTAAAAAAAAGAGCCGCTTAATTAAGCGGCTCTAAAGTAATAAGTTAGTCTTGAATCCTTATGATTCAATACTTCGTTAGGGAAGTAAAACATATTACTTGTTAATAATGCGCATGAATATGAATGGGCTATTAATCAATATGTCGGATTAATTGATTAGTATTCACATATGCATTACCTCTTTTTAACTTGTAATTGGGGATAATCAGTAACAATATTCTTTAATATTTTCACAGCCATAATTCAGAACAGTTGACACTGTCAGGAACTTCGAACCAGGATACTATCTCATTCAAATCCATTCAAATTAAACCTGACAGATCGGGAATCTATTCACATTTGCGCCTAGTACTTTCTTCAACAATCCGGAACACAGATCTCCTGTTCTCTTTATGACACTGTATCTGGTCGGCATTTAGAGATCTATCCTGAAGGCGGCAATCTGAACAGTTCTCATTCAGAAGCTGGCTTTCTCCTTTGCCTACAGCGCTGTTGATACGGCTACCGAACCCTCGGCCTACAAAATAGGCCTTGGTTGAAGCTGCGCGCTTTTCAGACAGCCATTGATTGTACTCATCACTTCCCCTGCAGTCGGTATGTGATTCTATATCGATCCTTAGTTTAGGATCATCCTGCATGAGTGTAATGATGTTTTCAAGTTGACGCTTTCCGTCCGGAGTGATCTCCCAACGGTCGAATACAAAGGTGATATTATTGATAACTATAGTATTAGCCTCATATAATGGATCGAGCTCAAGGTTGACCTCAAGGGCTTCCTTATGTACTTTCGTGGTGGTAAACTCTTCGATATCCTCGTTATTGTAGCATTCACGGTCGGCTACAATTCGATATTTCCTGTTACAATCCAACTCGAAGGAATAGAATCCGTCAGGACCAGTTATTACCGAATCCAATACTACACCCCGCTCATCGATCTTACGAACACGAGCACTTTCCAGAAGATTGCCGTTCTCACTGTCGGTTACAACCCCGCTAACGGTTTGCAGGCAGATACCTTCTCCGAAACTGTATATATCATCGTTGCCTTTATCGGCGCCCTCCGTCGGCCATTCACGATTTGATGAGAAGTAACCTTTATTTCTTTCGTCATTGATGTAAAGGGCAAAGTCATCATAGGGACCGTTAAAAGGGATAAGCATATTATCTACCTTAACCTCAGAGGTGTCTGACACTTTAAGGGCATTGGTCTGATAGATGTCCAGCAGTCCGAAATTAAGAAGCTGAGGAGAATCTGATGAGAAGTACAATGTATTGTCAGAGGTGATATAAGGGAACATTTCCCGTTCAGCGGAATTCACTTTACCTGCTAACCAGGTTACCTTCCCGAATGAACCGTCATCCAATATATCAACGTAGAAAATATCGGTAGTTATTTCTTTTTGGTTGGAAGTTCTTACGCCTTTATTCAGAGTTCCAAAATCATCTTTTTCACGATCGGATACAAAGTAAAGTCGTTTTTCGTCCGGGCTAAGCGCAGGATGACCGGTTGATCTATCCTTTAAATTGAATGGAAGCTCTTCAATATTAGCCCATTGACCGTTAACGTTGGTGGCCCTGTAGATTTTCAGGTTAGATTCACCACCGCGGTTATATTTCACGCGGTTTCTTTTGTTAACATTATCCCTGGTAAAATACATGGTCATTCCATCGTTTGTGATGGCTATAGTTCCCTCGTGTGCTTCCGTCTTGATTGAATCGGAACTTATCAGGTTAATATTTTCGTAAAGGGTTGAATCTGCCGTCTTTGTAATATCTGCCTGGTAAATATCAAGAAATGGTAATTCGTTCCATTCATAAATTTTACCTTCAGGATCACGGTTAGAAGCAAAATATAGCTTGTCGTTATGAACAAATGATCCGAAGTCGGAGTACTTGGTATTCAGATCAAGGTTGATCAATGCCACTGGCCTGCCATTTATACGTGCTGAATCTTCATATTTCGATAAATCATCAACCAGATAGGCGCGTGCGGCATCTTCGGTTTCACTACGTTTTAATTCTATATAGCGAGACATAACATCGTTCGCCTGAGAATATTCCTTTTGGTTCCGAAGGCACTGAGCGTATTTATAAACGTATTCAGCGGTCATCTCATCCGAGTATTCATTCCAGGCTTTTTTATACCACTCCAGAGCTGCTTCAGCATTCGAGTTGTTGTAATAACAGTCTCCTAGTCTGGTGTATAAATGATAACTTTTAGTATTTTTTTCGAATGCCATTTTATAGAACTTCGCAGCATCTAAATAACGGTAATTCTCAAAATAAATGTCTGCTATTCTGGACTGACCAAAGCTCAGCGCAGAGAAACTTAAGGCGATGGTTATGAGTAAATATTTCGTTTTCATGATCAGCACAATTTAAAAGTAACGAGGTGATTTGATCCTATTCTTCTTGGGTTCCCAAATCAGTAATACTTCATGGGTTCCGCTTGAGTAAGGTCGAATGTCTGAGATGGGATATTCGTAGGCATATCCTACCCGTATCTCCTTGCTGACCTGGAAGTCGGCAATTCCGCCAAGAGCCCCGGCCGACTCGTTGATTCGGTAGGCTGCACCCAGCCAGAATTTCTCGTTGAATAAAAAGTTGGCGGTCAAATCGTAAGATAACGGGGCACCATTTGTTGCCTTAACCATAAATGCTGGTTTCAGCTTGGTTTTATCGCTTAAGTCGAATACATATCCACCTGTCAGGTAGTAACTTATCCTTTCAGCGGCCACATATTCAACCTGTCCGTTCCGGCTGTTGTTCCAGTCGGTATTCAATACCCGGGGAGCAGACAGTCCCACATACCAGCGATTGGTATGTAGGAATGCCCCTAACCCGATATTCGGACTCCAGCGATCTGAAACATCGTTGAAATACAGATCTTCAACAATAGTCGGATCGTTTAACAATTCGGGATCCAGACTGTAATGTGTGAATCCCCCTTTGATACCAAAGGCTAATTTAATAGGATGAACATTGCTTTTATGCTTGAATTCTCCAACCTGTATGGTATATGAAAAGTCGGCGTAGAGATAGACAAAATTCTCATATCCCAATTCATCGTTTATAAACGAGAAACCTAAACCCACTTGTTCATTACGTCGCATGGGTGTATGAATTGAAACTGTCTGAGTTGTTGGTCCTCCTTCAATTCCTACCCACTGACTTCTATGCAATCCCACGAAATACAGGGTTTCTTTGCTTCCCGCATAAGCCGGATTTATAGAAGCAGCGTTGTACATGTACTGGGTGAATTGGGGCAATTGCTGTGCAAAAGCTGAACCAAAACTGAGGACTGTCAGTACAATAATATTAAACTTAATAATAGCTTTCATAACAGTTTGGTTTTAATTGGTTCCTACGTAGATAGGACCTGCAAATGGTTTCAATCCACTGTTTCTCAGATTGACAATATAATAATAGGTTCCTGTTGGCACCTTTCCAGAGCTGCCAATGGAGTTGCTGTGTGCATCTCCGTCCCAGCAATCTGAATCCGGATCATAATTCATATTCTCATAGATCTTTGCACCCCAGCGGTTGAAGATCTGAACTTCAATGGTGAATTCACACTCACGAATAAAGTTTTCCTCTCCGTCCGGATCTATCAGTTTGATCTGGAAGCATTCGTTCCATTGATCACCGTTGGCAGTAACAGCCTTAGAGATCACAACGTTATCTGCGTCGATACAAAGATTATCACATTCCTCATCAATTGTTATCGTAAATGATGTCTGTGATGGACAATCCGCATCATCGACTATATAAGTAAAGATATACTGAGCTTCTAGATCATCGAACGGAATATTATCGACCTCGCTGCCTGTCAGGGTAACGTTACCCTGGGACACGATCCATTCTCCATCCAGCGGATAATCACCTTCCAAGAAATCGAACAGGTTGGCAACAAACAGGTCTTCAGGACATAGTTCACTATCGATACCGTTTATGTTCGCAGACGGACTGACAAACACGGTTTGTGTAAACGTATCACTGTTTCCGCAATCATCACTTACGAACCAGGTTCGGATTATCTCATAAGTACTGGAACTGCCATCATTTGATGATATCTCTTCAAATTCGACTGTGATATTATCTGAACACGCATCTTCGAAGGTTAGTTCTGGCGCATCCGGAACTTCATCACAGAAGGCTTCAACTTCAGAATCTAGTTCACCAACGAGAACCGGAGCGGTCGTATCCTGAATGGTTATTATCTGTATATGAATGGTTTCATTACCACAGGCATCAACTGCTGTCCATGTTCTTGTCAGTATGGTCTCGCCGGCACAAGCGCCTTCAGATTCTTCTTCATTGAAACTTAGCTCAGCCATTCCACAATTATCACTTGCAGATAGCTCTGCAGGAGCAGGTACCTCAGGACATTCTACAGTCTGGTCTGCAGGAGTGTCACTCAGTACCGGAGGAGTTGAATCCGTCACAGTAATGGTTTGTACCGCTGTAGTGGTGTTACCACAATCGTCTGTAAGTGTCCATGTTCTGCTTATGATAACTTCGGAAGGGCATGACCCGTCCTCAAAGCCATCATCATAAGTAGCTTCAAGTTCAGATGAACAGTTATCGGCCTCATCGGTTACATCACCGGTAAGAGATAGGTCTGTTGCATCCTCGTCACATTCGATGGTTACATCGGCAGGCACTGTAAAGGTAGGCGCGGTGGTATCAACTACATTAATCGTTTGCGTAGCTGTAGTGGTGTTACCACAGTCGTCTGTAAGCGTCCATGTTCTTGAGATCACTGATTCATTGGCACAGCTGCCAGCGGCAGTAGAGTCTGCATAGGTAGCCTCCAGTCCGGTTGAACAGTTATCGGCCTCGTCGGTTACATCACCGGTTAGTGAGAGATCACCCGGATCCTGG
>JBFKFP010000111.1:0-9305 GCA_041618535.1 Flavobacteriaceae bacterium | reverse complement strand
GCAAACGGCTCCCCTGCCATATAAATCGACCCAGGCAGGTAATTGGGACAATTCCAGTACCTGGCTTAACGGTGGTGTTCAAACCACCCCGGGAACGAAGTCTATAGTGGATCCGAATGTTTCGGTCAACTGGAACATCGTTCAGATAGATCACGACGTAACCATCATGAACGACTCCGACCTTCCGGCTGCCAACAATGGAAATAGAAATGTTCTTGGATTGGTTATCAATTCGAATACCCTTACCGTTGACGGTGATACTGCCTCCAGCAGTGGTTATGGCCTTACCGTCACCCACTATCTTAAGATGGACGGGGATATAGATCTGGAAGGAGAATCGCAATTAATTCAGACATTAGACAGCGATCTGGATGTTACAAGTGCGGGCCGCCTTGAGAGAGACCAACAGGGAACTGCAGACCTTTATACCTATAATTACTGGTCGTCACCAGTGGGCGTTAGTAATATTACTTCTAATAATAATGGTTTTACCCTTCCTGATGTCATGCGAGATGGCACTAACAACATAAACTGGTTAACAACCGGATACGATGGAACAAATACCAACCCTGTAGGAATCGCTGATTATTGGGTTTGGAAATTTGCCAATCAGCCCACAGACGATTATGCATCATGGCAGCATGTTCGCAGCACGGGAACACTAAATGCTGGTGAAGGATTTACCATGAAGGGACCGGGAAGCGGTGCAATTCTTGATGACCAGAACTACGTTTTCCTCGGAAAACCAAATAATGGCGATATCAATCTTACCCTTTCAGCAGGGAACGATTATCTTGTGGGTAACCCTTATCCATCAGCTATTGATGCCAATCAGTTCATCCTGGATAATGGGGCATTGATCAACGGTGCCGGGGCGACAACAGGAACACTCTATTTCTGGGAACACTGGGGCGGCGGATCACATGTCCTGGCTCAATACCAGGGTGGTTATGCCACGTATAATCTTTCCGGCGGAACACCATCGGCGGCCATGGGATCTAATGATCCAGACGTTGGTACAGGTGGAACACCAACTAAAACACCTGGCCGATACATCCCGGTCTCACAAGGATTCTTTGTTGTAGCAGAAACATCGGGAACTATCAATTTCAATAATGCTCAGCGTATATTCAGAAAGGAATCTGCAGGTACTTCAGTCTTTATGGAAGCCCCCTCTGATAATGGAATAGTATTCGGAACGGATGATTCTGATACATTAGGGGATATCATTCCTTATTCATGGGAGGAACACAGGCCTCAAATAAGAATTGGATTCAACTCTGTGAATACTATGAGACGACAGATACTGTTCACGGTTGATGAAAATGCCACCGCTGGAATTGATAATGGTTATGATGCCCCGATTAATGAAGAACAGATTGACGACATGTACTGGCTGATTGATGCGGACAGGTTTGTGATTCAGGGAACTGATATCTTCGATGAAAATATGGTTCTTCCCCTGGGAATTCATACCGAATCTGACGGATTAAACCAGATAGTTCTTGACGAGTTCATCAATGCTCCGGAAGACACCAAAGTATGGCTGCATGATAAAGAACTCAACCTCTTTCATGATTTTGAAAATGGTATGTATGAATTCTATATGCCTTCTGGGGAGTATTTGGAGAGGTTTGAAATAGTTTTCCGCGTGGTTCATCAGGCCGAGGACACCAATCAGTCCGAGGATGAAGATAATACCCAGACAGAAGTTCTCGAAGTGCAAACTGCAGGAAGCTTTAACATCTATTACTCCAATGATAAGGAGAGTATAATAGTTGTAAATCCTTCCGATATAACGATAACGTCCTTTGAAATGTATAATGTCATCGGACAGATGATTTACTCGATGGGGCAGGTTCCTTCAGGCAGCCCCTTCGTAGAGTATAAAGTGAGTGATTTAAGTACTGGGACCTATATCCTGCATTCAGAGACCGAATTGGGTAAATTCACCAAAAAGGTGTTGGTCGAGTAGGGTATGGAATTTAAAATTCACTTTAAAGAGCCTCTTGAAATTCAAGAGGCTCTTAATATTACAAATATGTGTATTTGATCGATTTTTTATTATTTGTGTAGGCTTTTTCCTAAATTTTCGTTTATTACATTTACCTGTTTTTCAAGGTTTTAATCAATTTTATAGTCTTTCATCGAATATTTTTGCGTTTGGTGGGGGGTATTTTTATATTTGACTGTTATATAGGTATAACGTTTAGTTCGCCCCATTTCTAAACTTAACCGCTTATGAAAAGAATTACTCCTTTTAAAAATTTCTTGTTTTTCATTTTGTTAATTCTATCAGGGACTATAGGTGCCCAGGTAACCATTAACAGTTATGATTTCAATACGAATCTCCAGGGATGGACTGATGGTGGCTCGGATTGCGGCAGATTAACCAGCGTAGACTGGGCATGTAATGCTGCCGGTTCTGCCTATACCAAAGACGATGATATCACGAACAATTATTTAACCTCTCCTTTGCAGCCATTGGCAGGATATTCACAGGTTGATATCTCATTCTGTCTTAAAAATTCGAATGTGGACAACGGAGAAGGATTCGACCTTCAATATTTCGACGGAAGCAGCTGGACTACAGTTAAGAGTTTTATACGTGGCGTGGATTTTACAGGAACAGGGCAAGGCTCGCCTGAATATCTTAATTATACATTGGACGGGTGCGCTCACAATCTTGTAAACAACGCGCAGTTCCGATTTACGAGTACGGCCGATGGCAATAATGAATATAGCATTTTTGATGATATTCTAATTCAGGGTTGGGTTGGAAACCCCGTAGAGATGGAGGTTACCGGAAATGGACAGACCATTGTTTCAGGTGATCTGACCCCATCGGGTTTAGACGATACCGATTTCGGGATCGTCAATGTTGGAAATAACCGTGCAAACACCTTTACAATTTCGAACCTGGGGTTGAGTTCAAACTTGATCCTGTCCGGGGTTCCTGCAGTATCAATCGCGGGTAGCCCTGAATTTACCGTCTCTGCACAGCCAGCTTCAACAACTATTAATGTTTGCAATAGTGTAACATTTACGGTTCAGTACACTCCGGTAGACTCCGGATTGGACTCGGCGGTAATTACCATCGTGAATAATGATTCTGATGAAAACCCATATAGCTTTGCAGTCCAGGGAACAGGCCAGGATGTGTGCGGGGTACCTGTAAATACTTTTCCATATGTGGAAAGTTTCGAGTCAGGAATAGGACTTTGGACACAGGATACTGCTGACGCCTTCGACTGGACACGCCAATCTGGTCCGACACCGTCAGGTACCACAGGTCCTGATGCTGCTCATGACGGCTCTTTCTATATGTTTACGGAGGCTTCCGGCAACACGAATAATACTTCCAATTTTATTTCACCGTGTGTCGACTTAACCGGAACCTCGAATCCCAGGGTGACTATTTTCTATCACATGTACGGAATTGATCAGGGAAGCCTTAATGTTGACCTGAGTACCGATGGCGGTACAACTTTCCCGGTTAACCTCAGCGCCTTCAGTGGTGATGTTCAAAATGCAGGTAATTCGTCCTGGATTCCAATAAGCTTCGACTTGAGTGCTTACATCGGACAAACAATTAACATCCGTATCCAGGGAATTACAGGTAATGGCTACCGCAGTGACATGGCCATTGATAAAGTTAGCTTTACTGACAAGGCAGAACCTGTTTATGGTCCGGGTGGAGTTACCTCAGACCTTGCCGTTTGGCTTAAAGCCAACGACGGGCATGGGCTAACAGACGGGCAGGTTCTCAACAATTGGCAAGACCAGGGACGTGGTGGAGATGCATATGCTAAATATCCGACCCAGGCTCCTACCTATCATGATAACGTGACCGATAATCTTAATTTCAATCCAGTAGTCGAATTCGATAACGCCTATGCGACCTATACCCTCGATACCGACTTCTCCCACGATGCCAATACTGGCCAATTCCTGACCAGTGAATTTGGATTTCAAACCCAGGATATCTTCATCGTACTGATCACAGATGAAACCCCGATTACCAACAACTTTGGTTTTATGGATGTGTTCTGCAGCGATGCCGAATTAGACCGGAACGCAACAGATGCAACTGGTGTTGGATTCGGTTATTATACCGCCCGTATTAGCGGTGAGATAATCTGTTATGCCCACGACGCCTTTACAACCGGTCAGACTCCTCCCGATGGTTATGCAGTGGCAGAGGTAGGCACAGGATCGGTTTATGACAATGTGGGTATTATAAATACCATGAACAATTCTGCAGATACTCAACAGCAGTTATTTTATAATTCTATCGATATAGAGACCACCCAAAATGACATTCCTGAATACATGAATACCAACGATTCAAGATATTGGATTGGAAGAAGTGAGGGATGGGAATCGTCTCTGAACGCCCGGGTGGTTGAACTGATCAGTTACAAATCGAGAAAAAACGATGCCGATCTTACCCAGGAAAGGAATCGTATTTCCAGCTATCTGGCAGTAAAATATGGTATCACGCTTGGTGTCAACGGAATTTCACAAGACTATGTAGACTCAGTTGGGAACGTTATCTGGGATCAATCTGAGAGCGTTGGATTCAACTATGATATTGCCGGAATAGGACGTGACGATAATTCAGCCCTGCTTCAGAAGCAATCCAGTTCCATAAATAATGGAGCAGATATGATAGGGCCAACCGAAGGTATCCTCACAATCGGGCTAACAGACATCTACGACACCAACAACCTCAACATTTCAGACAATCCTGACGGCTTTAATGACCGCGAGTTTCTCATGTGGGGGAACAATGGTGTAAGCCTCGACCTTCCGGAAGCACCTGTGGGTGTTAATATGAGTGCAGGCATCAGCCCGCCCTTGACCACAAATACCACTTTCACCGGTATGCAGCGTCACTGGAAATTCGTGGAAGTAGGCGGTGATGTCGGGACTGTTAAAGTACAGATCCCCCAGAACGCTATCCGAAATATAGATCCACCAGGTGATTATCTCATGCTGATTTCAGAAAGCCCGGTTTTTGACCCTACTGCAACCTACAGGATCATGGAGTCTGACGGAATGGGTAATCTATATACATTCTATGATTTCGACGGAACCAAATATATCACCTTTGGTTATGCTCCCCAGGTAATAGAAGATCGGTCAATTAAATTTGACGGAGCCTCCGACTATGTCGACATGGGAAATAAACTAAATCTGAACTCTTCAGAATTCACCGTTTCATCGTGGATAAAGCGAGAAGTTGGATCTGAAAACAGTACCATCCTCTCGAAAAGGGATGCTGCTTATACCGAAGGCTATAACCTGGGTATTGATGGCAGCGGACGCATCGAGATGAGCTGGAAGAACGGTTCAACAGAAATTATAAGATCGAATGTATCTGTTCCCGTTAATGAATGGCACCAGGTAGCAGTCATTTATGAGAACGGGCAGGCAAACTTGTATATCGACGGCGTACTTGACCAGACTGAGGCACTTTCAGCACCAGCGGATACCGATGAATCATTCTTCCTCGCGGCCGCCGGTAAAAATACACCAACTGATTACTACAGGGGTAATCTTGATGAGGTAAGGGTCTGGAACAGGGCTCTCACCGTAGATCAGTTGCGCTTTATAATGAACCAGGAGATCGCTGACAACGGAGGTTTCGTGAGTGGAAAGGAATTGCCCACCACAATAACGAAAAATGAGGTAGGCACTATCCCCTGGACCGATCTCGCTGCCTATTATGATATGACCATTTATACCTATACCAATGTTAATGATGTGTCTGGGAATAATGTTCTTGGGGCATTGAGAAACCTCGATACTGTTGACCGACAAACGGCTCCACTACCCTATGAGTCGCAGGGTAATGGCCCCTGGAACACTCCGGCAACCTGGCTTAATAATGCTGTTCAGACCTTGCCTAATGACATCTCTATTGTTGATCCGGCCGTAACAGTAGACTGGAATATTGTGGAAACAAGCCATGATATCACAATCGATACCGACGATGTCCTTGGAAGGGACCGCTCAGTGCTTGCGTTGAAACAATTCTCAGGTGACCTCCAGGTCAACGGCGATACCGCTGCCGGAACAGGAAATGGTTTAACAGTAACTCATTATCTGCAGTTGAACGGAACTATCGACCTTGAAGGTGAGTCTCAATTGATTCAGACCCTGGGCAGTGACCTTGAAGTGACGAGTTCAGGAACCCTTGAACGCGATCAACAGGGTACAGCCGATGTTTATACCTACAATTACTGGGCTGCACCGGTTGGGGTTAGCAATATCACTTCGAACAACAACAGTTATGACGTTACCGACGTGATCTTTGACGGCACACAGAACATCAACTGGATCGGAACGGGATATGATGGAACAAATTCGAGTCCGATAGGGATAGCCGACTACTGGATCTGGAAATTTGCCAATCAGTTGGATGACGATTATTCGTCATGGCAACATGTTAGAAGTACAGGAACCCTGCTTGCAGGAGAGGGCTTTACAATGAAAGGCCCCGGAACCGGTGGAATTTCGGATGATCAGAATTATGTATTCAACGGTAAACCGCATAATGCCGATATAAACCTGACCCTTTCTGCAGGCAACGATTACCTGGTTGGAAACCCATATGCCTCAGCTATTGATGCACATCAATTCATCATGGATAACGGGCCGCTAATAAGCGGAGCAGGTGCAACAACAGGTACCCTTTATTTTTGGGAGCACTGGGGTGGTGGATCACACGTTCTTGCAGAATATCTGGGTGGATACGCTACTTATAACCTCTCAGGAGGTGCTCCTTCAGCAGCCATGGGAACAAATGATCCCGATGTGGGTACCGGTGGTACACCTACCAAACTGCCAGGACGTTACATCCCTGTTGGTCAAGGATTCTTTGTTGTTGCTGAAACCAGCGGAACGATTAATTTCAACAACGGGCAGCGTGTCTACAGGAAGGAATCCTCAGGAAACTCCATCTTTATGGAAGCCAACAATGGCGGCGACCTTGTATTTGGAGAAAGTGCCGCACAACAGTTTCAGTCAAATGGAGTTAATCCGGACATGGAAATGAGCGAACCGAGGACACAAATAAGAATCGGGTTCAATTCTGTGAATACCCTGAGGCGACAACTACTTCTTACCATAGATGATAAGGCCACAGGCGACCTGGACTGGGGTTATGACGCCGAAGTGCTTTCAGATCAGATGGACGACCTCTATTGGATGATAGAAGACAAGAAGTACAATATTCAGGGAATAGGTGCATTATCGGATATGACCATCATTCCCCTTGGGGTACATACCAATATGGATGGGTTAAACTCCATCGTCCTGGATAGTTTTACGAATAATGACGACGATTTAACTGCCTTCGTGCATGACAAGGAGTTGAATGTCTATCACGACCTGACGGAACGCGATTATGAATTCTATCTGACAGCCGGAGAGCATCTCGATCGATTCGATCTGGTATTCAGTAAAGAAACTTTAAATATTGAAGACCCGGAGTATGACCAGATGGATACACATTATGTCAATGACATAGACAGTATAGTCCTGATCAATCCGACTTTGAAAGAAATTACCTCGCTCGAAATGTATGACGCGCTGTGTAAAGCCATATATTCTGTTGAGGATATTGAGAACAATACCTATTCAGAATATAAAGTGAGTAATTTAAGTACTGGGACCTATATCCTCAAGATTAATACCCGAGGCGGTTCATTTTCAAAAATGGTATTGGTTGATGAGTGATATAGTTATTAAAATTACTTTCTAACAAAAAGCTCCGGTGATTAACCGGAGCTTTTTACTTTAGATGCATTTTCAGGGATTCAAGTGAATGGGATACCTGCTCCCCGGTCCTCATGTTTTTTAAGGTATAGCTGTTCTTGCCCATCTCGTTCTCCCCTGCCATGACCACGAAAGGGATCTCCCTTCTATCGGCATATGACATCTGCTTGTTCAATTTGACAGCATCGGGATAGAGCTCACAATTAATATTGGAGTCTCTTAATGATTTGATCGCCTTCATGGCGTAGAAGGCCTCTTTATCTCCAAAATTTATGAAAAGAACCTCGACATCCTGTCTTACCGAAGGCGGAAACTTGTTAAGTTCTTCCAGGACGAGATATATACGGTCGAGGCCAAAACTAATTCCTACTCCGCTTACACCGCTAAGGCCGAAAACACCTGCCAGGTCATCATAACGTCCGCCTCCCCCGATAGAACCCATTTTCACCTCCTCAGGGGGTGCAACTTCAATTATGGTACCGGTATAATAGTTAAGCCCCCTTGCCAGTGTTACATCCAATTCAAGACTAGCGGTTTTTAATCCGAGGCCATTGATGGCATCCGAAATAAATTCCATGTCGGCCAAACCAGACATTCCTGTTTCCGAACCTTCGAGTAAAGTGCTGAGCTGATTCAATCGAGTTCTTATATCACCTTTCAGTTCGAATAAAGGCCTGATCTTTTCTATTCCTTCTCCGGAAATTCCCGAGCTCCTCCATTCATTTTCAACTTTCTCCTGCCCTATCTTATCTAATTTATCCAAGGCAACAGTGAATGGTACAAAACAATCAGAAGCTCCTATTATCTCAGCTATTCCAGCGAGTATTTTCCTATTATTGATCTTGATGACGACATCGTTCAAATCGAGTTCGTGGAAAACAGCATCATATAACTGCATGAATTCCACTTCCTGCCAAAGCGAGTCACTGCCCACCACATCCGCATCACACTGGAAGAATTCCCTGAATCGGCCTTTTTGGGGTCGATCTGCCCGCCATACGGGCTGTATCTGGTAACGCTTAAATGGAAAGACGATCTCATTTTGATGTTGCACCACATAGCGTGCAAATGGGACCGTAAGATCGTATCTAAGAGCTTTATCGGAAATAGACAAAGACAATCCTGCAGAGTCCTGTTTTTCGAGGCTGTCTTTATCGGCCTTCGACAGAAAATCACCTGAATTAAGTATCCTGAAAATCAGCCGGTCTCCTTCGTCACCATATTTTCCCAGCAGGGTGTCAGACAATTCCATGCTCGGGGTCTCGATCGGCATAAAGCCGAAAGACTCAAACTGGGAGCGAATAGTTTCAATTATATACTGCCGTTTAGAAACTTCAGCAGGTGAAAAATCGCGGGTCCCCTTTGGTATTCTTGGTTTTTTAGCCATTTTGAATGCAGATGAGCAAATATCTCAAATTTTTACGGGTTTATCCAACCAAACGGTCAAAATACCGGAACAAATCACCCCGGGTTATCACAGCTCCCTGTTCGATCAGTTTAAATTTATCGGCTTGCGGATC
>JBFKFP010000110.1:0-9353 GCA_041618535.1 Flavobacteriaceae bacterium | reverse complement strand
AATAGATTCACTTGTTATATCCAATCCATAGGTATTTCTCCATTCGCTCAATGTGTATTTCCCGGTTTTTTGTACCCAGTAATTTGAGCCTCCTTTGGTGGAAATCTTGTTTCCATGCATTTTCCAGGATTTCTTCAGGTCGGGAATATTGCTTTCCCTTACCCAAATTGAACCGCCATAGATTGTATTTTTATTGAATTCAAGCGATTTAGCATGAAGAATTCGAACTGCATATGCCTTTCCAAAGATAATATTACCTTCAACTAAAACATCTTCCACAGGAGCCGAAGCTTTATACCCAATGGTGAGTGAGGGGCCTAACGCCTTATCAGGGGTATTACTAATTTTAATATTGTGATAAAGGATATTTGAAATGAGTTCGATATGTCTTGGTGAATTATTGCCAGAACGATCCTCAGAACCGATTAAAATGTTGTCGACATGAGCGTCAACAGCCATCCCGTTGTTAAATATCACATTATTTTCAACTCTGACATATTGGATAAATGAATTTTTTGCGTTTTTACCGGCAGACCAAATCTGAATTCCTTTGTAGTAATTATTAAAAATGAAATTGTCCCTGATTACCCGATAGGCTTTACTCTGGTTCTGCACATAAATTCCGACACCATGACCTCTTTTGGGCCCCTGGTAACCATTATTGAAAATTTTGCACGCTGTTATTTTAGATCCACCAGTATGTTTCCATGACCCGATTCCTGATCCGGGTACATTATGTATTTTAATCCTTGTAAATTCACAGTTCTCTCCCGACAAATGCTCAATTCCGTTAACCGCTTGAAACCCCGGATGCCCTTTCCTTCTTTCATATTCTCCTATAAATGTGATTTCGAGGTCCTCGAAGATCACATGACCACCCCTGACAATCAGAACACCCTTCTCTTTTCCCCCTGTATTTCCATCCAGTATGACTTTACCATTAAAGGGTTTTACAACAATTTTTTTTCCTTTAATCGTACTTCCTAAGAGTGAGATGAACCGGCCCTCGTAAATACCCTTATGAACAAAAATAGTATCTCCACCATTCACTGTGGTAGATCGCTGACTTAAGGCTGTTCGAAGATCCCACGGATTTGAAATACTCCCGTCACCCTCAGCCCTGCCTGGTGATGTTTGGTGGTCTTCGGGAAAAACATGAAACTCCTTCTGACCAAAGGACAGCAGGGTAAAAAACAGGAGAGAATATAAGATACTTTTTTTCATAGCATATCTCACTTCAACTACCATACCAATCTTCACAAAAGTTTCCGAATCAAAAAGAGAAAAAGTCTGGTGTTGCAGCATGGCCACCATAGAGAATCATCAATCCCGGTCTTTGTAAACATGAGGATTCTCTCGAATGCCTTTTGAAAAAACCTTCCTTATGACCATTCGCAGTTTACTATCGGTCTTGAGTACAAAATCCAGAACCCCCTGGCCTGGCCAGGCCCGAAAACTAGTAACATGGAATTTATCATCCTCCTTGAGTGGTTTTTCCGAGAAGTAGTAATTCGAGACACAACATCGCCTCTTTTCACTCAAAACCTTGCTTACAGAGTGCCACGACCTCTGATGCGTAGCCATAACAGCCAATCTATTGAATTTGCTAACAATAGTTATGGGCTCAGATTTCAAACCATCAGGCCATAATTCCAGGTTTCCGCCATTATCCAAAATCCAGTCCGGACTTACGTAATAGAGCAGGTTCAAAACCCTCCAGCGATTTCTGTCCTTATCGTGAGAGTTGTCAAGATGAGGATTCAGAAAATTATGTTGCTCCATGATGGAGAGTCCTCCTGCATAAAGGTTCGGATCCGGTTCCAGGGTTTCGATTCCGCAAAGTTCCTTAAAAAAGGAAACGATCCTTTTATCCTGGAAGGCATATACAATTTCCTCTAAAATTGGGTTGTAGCGATCCATCTGAACCGCAACATGCTTGAATTCCCTGAGGCTTTTCTTCTGAACAGCCTCTTCAGTTGCCGGGAAGTTATCATGTATCTCACGGGCGATATGCTTCGGAAGAAGATCATCGATATAAAAATGGCCGATCCCTGTCGCACTTTCACGGTAATCCTTCTTCAGGCGCTGTTCCTCCTGTTGAAGACGATCAAGAATAAAGTCGGCTATTTGATCCCGGTTCAAATTCAAATTAATGTGTAATTTTCGCTAAATTAAAAAATTATAATCCAGGGAAGGTCTGTTAAACTTCTTATCTTCTCACTTTATTCCAAAGAAGGTTAAATAGAAAAGCTATAAGCCATGTTATCGGTTTTGATTCCTGTCTTCAATTATGATGTCAACAACCTGATCTCTGTAATTCATGATCAGCTGACTGCTGCAGGATTACCCTATGAAATCCTTGTCTTGGATGATTATTCCGATCAGCAATACATCAATTCAAATAAGGGAATCAACAATTTGAACAACACAGAGTTCATTCTTTCCAATAAAAACAATGGCCGGCTTCTAACCAGGATGCTGTTGAGCGAAAGAGCCAAGTTTGACTGGTTATTGTTCCTCGATGCAGATACGATTCCGAAATCGGCCAATTTTATTCAATCATACATAAATGCAATTGATGATGACACAGAAGCCGTTTTCGGCGGGTTCGATTATTACAAAACACCCCCAGACAGAAAGAGCTTATTACGATGGCGATATGGTATAAAACACGAGGTGAGTCCAGCGGCCAGAAGAAACAGGAAACCTTATAAACTCATAATTTCGGCCAATTTTCTGATAAGGAAAAGCGTATGGAAAAATCTTAACATGCAACTAAGCATTTCTCAATATGGCTATGACAGTTATTTTGGCTCAAAACTTAAATCGGAGATGGTCAAGGTCAGGCATATCGACAATGAAGTATATCATCTAGGAATAGAACAAAATTCCAAATACCTCGAAAAGAAGGAACAGGCGGCAGAATCGCTTTTATTTTTTTATGAAAACGGCCTTTTGAAAGAGCATCAGCACAGCATGCTATCCCTGTTTATAATGTTGAAGAAATTTCAACTTCACCATGTTCTGTCTATATCTTATTCCCTGTTCCGCCAAATGATGCGATCGAATCTTACCGGTGAAAATCCCTCGATTAACCTGCTGCAACTATACAGGATAAGTTACTTATGTTATTTATACAAGAACAGGCCCGTCAATTTTCCTTCGAATTAAGAAAATCATCGTAATTCCTGATGTAGTCCCCCTCATCAAATTTATCCGAATTAAGAACCAGACATACTGAACCAGAACTGAATTGATCCAGCTCCCGCCAAATTCCGGGAGGGATCAGCAAGCCAACTTTTGGACTCTTCAGCAGGAAACGCTCTTTTTTCTGACCATCGTCAAGCACAACATCAAAACTTCCGCTAAGGGCGATCAAAAGTTCATATTGTTCCAAATGGGCATGAGCGCCCCTGTAAGCATTGGTGGGAACGTCATAAAGATAATACACCCGCTTAACCTCAAAGGGTACTACAGGTGATTGAACAAAGGACAGATTTCCCCTTCCGTCCGGATCGTTTATTGTAGGGATATCAATAAATTGAATATGCTTCAGCGAATGCTTTTTCATACAGATTTAGGTGTTTTCAGAACCTTCCCTGAGGAGTTCCCTGTAACGGGCAATACCCTTAAGTCCGGTGTTGTATTTTTTCCAGAATTCATCCCGATTAATCATACCCTTTTTCATGACCTGGTAAAGATACTTTCCTAGCCTCAAATAGCCCAAAAATCCTGAATATTTATAAAAGAGTGCTGCCCGCGCATAGATAATTTCGTCACTTCCATGTCGCATCCCGGAACTCGGTTGCGGATGAGAAAGAATCACCTTAGGCTCAAAAGCTATCTTCAGTCCTGCATTAAGCGCCTGCCTCAGAAAAATATATTCATCAGCAATACCAAACTCGGTTCCCAATCCAAAATGAGGGTCAAAACGAAGCGAAGCTTTTAATATGGAAGCCTTCCGAAAGGCGATCACAACAGAACTGGGAAAACTGACGGTTTTTTTATTATGCCATTTGATCTCCGGATATTCACGATGAAGTTTTCCATCTACCCCTGTCATCATAAAGGTGATGATATCAGCTTCCGGGGTTCTAACAAAAGCCTCAAGAATTGTATGATCGAAACCCTCTTCGTATCGGATATCATCATCGGCAAATAAGCAGTAGGTTCCGCCTGCATTTTCAAGCAGGAGATTTCGACTGGCCGGGAGGCCTGACTCGAAAGAATTTATCACCCTTACTGATGACCGGTCCGATTTCAAAATGGCCTGCTCAGTGGTCTGGTTTATAATTAAAACAGAAAGGTTTTCAAAAGATTTAGACGGAAATATATCCTTCAGGAAATCGAGAGAATCCCGGTTCATGGTCGACATCAGGATCTCTAATCGGTCCACTTCCTGCGATGGATTCGTCATTAAAATATATCTTTGGCATAAAAGTAATCAATTAATGAGAATTCTGCTCCTGGGAGAATACAGCCGACTTCATAACAGCCTGAAGGAGGGACTTGTTGAACTCGGGTATGAGGTCGTAATTGCAGGAACAGGCGACGGATTCAAACGTTTCGATGTTGATCTGAACTATGAGTCGGTTTTCAATCGTAAAGGTCTCCCTAAAATTGTCGCGAAGATCGCCCTCAGAATCTTCGGAATTGATCTCGTCAGGCTGGGACGGACGAATCGATTTCGAAAACTATTACCAAAGCTCAGGGGGTTTGATATCGTACAACTTATCAATGAACAACCATTGAAAATAAAGGCAGAAACTGAAATCGCCCTGTTGAGAAAAGTCTTTGATGAGAATGATTCTATTTTTCTTCTCGCTTGCGGAACCGATTATTTGAGTGTGAAATATGCATTCGACGGAAAATTCCGCTATTCAATTCTCAGTCCCTATCGAGAGAACCCGGAATTGAAAAATGAATACCGCTATATCCTGAACTACCTGGAACCCGCTCACAAAAAGCTTCATGAATTTGTCTTCGACAACATTCAGGGAGTTATTTCCTCTGACCTTGACTACCATATTCCCCTTGCTGATCATTCTCTCTATCTGGGAATGATTCCCAATCCGGTAAATATCAACAAGATAAAATACCGCAATGCCGGCCAGGGAGAAAAAATCACCATTTTTCATGGAGTAAACCGATCTAATTTTATCAAAAAAGGAAATCGGTTTTTCGATCAGGCCCTGGAGATTATTGCTCGGGACCATGGCGAATCTGTACAGATCATTAGAACCGAGGATCTCACATATCAGGAATATCAGAAAGCAAGGGCTGATAGCGACATTCTGCTTGACCAGGTTTATGCCTATGACCAGGGTTATAATGCCTTAGAGGCCATGGCAATGGGAATAGTGGTATTCACGGGGGCCGAACAGGAATGGCTCAATCACTACAATCTTCAGGAAGATGAAGTGGTTATCAACGCACTGCCGGACACAGAATACCTGGTAAAGAAATTAAAGATGCTCATCGATAACCCCCAAAAGATAAGAACTATTTCGAAAGCAGCCCGCGAATTCATCGAACGCGAACATGATTACAGGGCAGTGGCAAAATCATATCTGTATCATTGGAGAGGTAAGCTCTGATCAAAATCAGTTCAGACTTCTTATATTTGAGTTCTTGAATGGATGAAATGAAAACATCCTTACCGAATCTTTTTATACCCGGAGCAGGAAAATCGGGTACCTCTGCCCTTCATGAATATTTGGACCAACACCCTGATATCACCATGTCCAAAGTAAAAGAACCACATTTCTGGACACCGCTGGATTTTAAGGCCTACACCAGATCGGACTGGGACAAATACCTTTCCTTGTTTGAGTCCGATCCCATTACCCGACACAGGGGAGAATCCAGTACAGGTTATATGCAGTTCCCTTTTTTCATTGAACGTATCAAGCAGTATTACGATGAAACTCCCAGGTTTATTTTCATATTGAGAAATCCCATTGACCGATGTTATTCTCATTACTGGTGGCTTCGCGGAATGGGAAGCGAAAAACTTTCATTACGAGACGCGGTTATGGACGATTAAGATTTAGAACCTGGGCCGGAAACCAAACTTCCAGAAGCGAATTATAAAAGTTATTTTCAATTCGGGCTTTATGGTAAATGGCTTAGCCGGTTTTTTGATAATTTTCACAAAGATTGTATCCATATTGTCTCCAATGAAGAATTGAAAGTTGATCCCCTGGCAACCGTTAATGAATGTTTTGATTTTCTAGGGCTTGAAAAGTTAGATGCCATAACTGAGGTGGAAGTTAACAAGACGCAGATCCTGAGGAATCCAGGACTGTTCAAATATTCAAAATTACTCGCTTTTAACCAGCTTAATATTCCGAGAATTGTAAAGGATGTAACTCCGGGTTTTATCAAGAAAGCTATTCGGAAACACCTGATAAAATCGGTATTAAGAGCCTCGACAACAGACAAATCATACCCGAAAATTTCGGATGAGGACCGTGAGTGGCTCAAAGTGCATTATGAAGCAGATGTCAGGCTATTGAAATCGCTCACTGAGATGAGATTTGAATCCTGGACTGATTTTAAAGATTTATGAGTTTTATAAGGACATCATTTTATTCGGGAATCGGAACGGCGGTAAGCCTTGCGATGCGTCTTATCACCAACAAAGTGATGGCCGTATACCTGAGCACAGACGGGATGTTTTTATTGGGTCAATTGAGAGATTTCCTGAGAATCACAAATGTAGCGGGCCATGCAGGAACTATAGATGGCACCATTTCACAAACGGCCAAATATAAAGAAGAGGATAAAGAACAAAAGCGAATTTGGGGAACCGCATTCATTACCCATCTTTTCTGCTCGGGACTGGTTATGTTAATAGTGGTTCTGTTTAACAGTCAGATCTCGACCTATCTTTTTAAGACCGACATCTATGGAACTATAGTCGCCATTATCGGGATTTCATCCGTAGCGGCGTCCCTTCAGATCCTTGTGATGTCGATTCTGAACGGACTGAAGCGGATCAAATTATATGTCACCGTCCAGATCATCACATCAGTTCTTTCTTCTGCCATTGTAATTGCGCTTATCTTAAAATTTTTGGTCAAAGGTGCGCTGCTTGCATTTGCAATCTCACAATTCCTCGGGCTGGCTATAGGGATTGGAGCAATTCTGATCGCGAAGCCTTTTAGGCTAAGTGATTTGCTGTGCGGATGGGATCGGGAGGCTTTGAACAAATTGCTTAAATATTCCATTATGGCCATTGCCGGTCCTGTTTTCCTGGTGATAGCGACATTTTTTGTCAGATCCTTCCTCGCTGCTGAATTCGATCAGCAGCATGCAGGTTCATGGGAAGGAATGTGGCGGTTGTCGGCCATGTACCTCCTATTCCTTACCGCGACTTTTAAATTTCATCTAATCCCGACCTTTTCAGAATTAGAGGGTGCCAGGCTCAGAAAAGAAGTGTTTAAAGTTTGGTCCTTTATCTTACCCATAGTTGTCGTGATGTCCATAATCCTTTACCTGCTTAGAGATTTTGTGATCAACCTTTTCCTTGCAAAGGATTTCTACCTCATTGGAACACTAATAGGATTTCACCTCCTTGGCGATATAATCAAGATCAACAGCTGGGTACTCGGAAATATCTTGATCGCTAAAGCAAAAACAAGGGTATTTGTTGCATTTCAGCTCGAATGGGCGCTGGTATTCTCTGTTCTAACCTTGATATTGTGTCGTAAATATGGCTTTGTTGGAGTGTCCATGGCCTATTTTGGAGCTTATGTATTGCATTTCGGTCTGATGAATCTGTTTTTCAGAAATCTGATCTGGAAAACGCGATCCTCCTAAGGCGAATTATTTTCCTCTTCAGGAATTATTCCGAAGAGAGAGCTTGCCAATATCAGGACCACCAGTAGGAAGTATAGGAGATAACTTACCAGGTGACCTATATTGGCCCCTTTAACACCATAGATTTCCACAAGGTAAATACTCGTGAAATAGGTAATTACAATGAGGAACAGCTCTGTTATGATGAATTGCCAGAACATGCGCTTGGCTATGAAATGGTATGAAATGACCACGGACAGGACTTTTACAAAATCACCGAGCAACTGCCAGATGAACAGATCTTCGACCGGATTGAATTCCGAAGTAAGCAGAAGCGATATAATGACATCCCGTCCGAGATAAATAATGAAAAGTCCGAGACCCAGGATAGGAATTATGGTCTTGTAGAAATCAAAAACCTCTTTTCGGAATTCCTTTTTTGTTTTGATCTCTGCAAACCTGGGTAAAAAATAAAGGGCCATTATAGAGTTGACAAATAACAGATAGTAAGATGAAATCCTGTTCATGGCCTCCCAAAAGCCAGCTCCCTGCAGTCCTTCAGCACCTATTATATAATTACGAATACCAATGATAACAAGGGGAAATAAAATTCCTGAAACAGCAGCCATTATTGAGAAGGGGAGAAATTTCTTAAATACCTCGTTGTCTATCAGGCTTACCTTAATCTGGCCGATGAAATTAGGCCGGCCCACTATCCCGACAAGAGTGATCAGAAACATAAGTGAAGGTGCGATCACCACAGCTATTAATGCACCATCTATGTTATTTTGCCAGATAAGCAGCAAAGAAACCGCCAGGCTCATGACCTGTCCTATGATATTGATTATCATCAGGAACCTGTACTTTTCAAAACCATTCATGATGGCATAACTGAAGAGGTTCAGGGAATAGAACGGCAAGGCCAGGGCCATGATCTTTATGACATAGACGAAGTCATATTGATCTGAAAACAGAAAATCATTAATGTTCTCTGCATTGAAATAAGACATCATGGCAATAAAAGCTGTAGCCAAAAAACCCAGGTAATAAGCAGTTGATACGGTTTTGCCAAGATTAAGAAGATCGTTCTTGAAGGTCTTGATATATTTTACAAGGCCTTTATATATACCCAGGGTACTAAAGGCTTGAATTGAGGAGAGAAAACTCCGGAGGTTCCCGATAAGTGCGAGTCCTTCAGGACCTATATAATAAGCGATAAACTTGGTGGTGAGCAATCCGGCGGTGATCTTTGTAACCACTGCTGCCGAATGCAGTTTGACAGCCCTTACTAAAACCTTTCTATTGATGTAATCGATCAGTTTTTTCAATCAGTAGCGGTTTATACGTTCCATGATGAAATGAAGTTGGTCTTCACTCAATGAGGGATTAAGCGGGATGCTAATCACCTCCCGGTGAATGGCCTCTGTAACCGGCATAGAAAGGTTATTATACTCCTTGAGAGCTTTCTGATGATGAGGAGGAACTGGATAATAGATGAGTGTGCCTATTCCCTTATCTGTCATATAGTTGATAAAATGTTCGCGTTCCTT
>JBFKFP010000109.1:0-9437 GCA_041618535.1 Flavobacteriaceae bacterium | reverse complement strand
TTCACAGGGCAAGAAAACCAGTATTAAACCGGGCAGGAAGTTATTCGTAGTGCGACCTGTATTTTTTCGTTATTTCGAACACATGATTCAGAATAGCTTCATCGTGGGGGTCGAAATCCATTCCACGGCGTTTCATGACTTCTTTAACAGTAGCGAACACCTTTTTAGGCAGGTAGGTTGTAAATCCCGAATGCCCACCCCAGCTGAAACTGGGGATAAAATTTCTTGGGAAGCCGCTCCCAAAAATATTGGCGGAGACACCAACCACTGTTCCGGTATTAAACATGGTATTGATGCCGCATTTTGAATGGTCACCCATCATCAAGCCGCAAAATTGCCTCCCGGTTTTGGCAAATCCCTCAGATTCATAATCCCACAAACGGACCTCCGCATAGTTGTTCTTCAGGTTCGAGGTATTGGTATCTGCCCCGAGGTTACACCATTCGCCTAAAACTGAGTTGCCCAGGAAGCCATCATGCCCTTTATTGGAATACCCGAAGAGAATGGAATTATTGACTTCACCACCGATCTTGCAGTAGGGGCCAACAGTTGTAGGACCATAGATCTTCGCTCCAAGTTTAACAATAGCGCCTTCGCACAGAGCAAAAGGGCCCCTGATCACCGAGCCTTCCATGATCTCCGTATCCTTTCCTATATATATCGGTCCGTTGGTGGCATTCAGTGTCACAAAATCGAGACTTGCACCTGATTCAATAAAAATATCTGAAGCTTGTATGGTGTTGACGGTTGAGGGAACAGGTTGCGACTTTCGCCCGTCGGTAATGAGATGAAAGTCTTCCCTGATAGCGTCCCCGTTCTTTGCAAAAAGATCCCAGGTCCTCTCAATTTTCAAGGGTGTACCCTCGTATTCAATTGCATTATAAGAATTGAGGTCGATATTCTCCTGCGATTCTTTCGCGTAAAAGGCTACTACATCATCTTCGTAAAAAACAGCTTCATTTTCCTCCAGTCCCTTTACCAGTGCTACCAATTCAGGATTGGGAAGATAGGAGGAATTGATCATGATATTTTCCTCGAATTCCACCATAGGGTACTTGTCGGAGAGATAGTCTTCGGTCACTGAAGTGATGGTATAACCCAGGTAACTCTCCCATTTTTGCCGGATGGTCAGAATTCCAATGCGAATATCAGCTACAGGCCTGGTGAAGGTAAACGGCAATAAGTTATTTCGATGCGGTCCGTCAAACAGGATGTAGTTCATGATCATGGTTTTTGTAAAAATAAAAAAGCCTTTCAATAGATGAAAGGCTTTGAGATATATAGTTTAAAAAACTTTTACTTTTTGAACTTGGCGTACTTGTTTTTAAATTTATCGATACGCCCGGCTGTATCAACCAGCTTCGATTTCCCAGTATAATAAGGGTGAGAGGTCCTGGATATCTCCATCTTGATCAATGGGTACTCAACACCATCAACTTCAATTGTCTCATTAGATTCAGCTGTAGACTTAGTAATGAAGACATCATCATTAGACATATCCTTAAAAGCAACTAGCCTGTAATTTTCCGGATGTATTCCTTTTTGCATGATTACTAACCTTAGTTTTTCGAGCTGCAAATTTAAAGAATTTTTCTTATTCAACAAGAGTTTATTTCTTTTTTTAAACCCTTTTTCCATGTAACGATTTAGTATATTTGTTTACTAACGCATTAAACAACCTAAACACATTTATAATGGACAAATCTGTTAAAACAAGTGCCCTCAATTATGGGCTCTATCTCGGTCTTGCCCTATCCCTTATTACCGTGATCATTTATGCAACCGATCTTGAAATTTTTGTAAAATGGTGGTTCGGTATAGGACTGTTCCTGTTAATAGTTGTTGTAGGGATCATATCTTCGGCAAAATCAAGACAGATTCAAAATGGTTACATTTCTTTTAAAGATGCCTTTGGATCGTATTTCCTGACTGTTTTTATAGGAAGTTTGGTTTCCACCGTAGTGAGTTACATCATCTTTAACATAGTTGATCCCGATGCGGCCAAAGAACTCAATGAACAGATCCTGATCGTAACCAAACAGTCTATGGAACGATTTGGCGCACCTCAGGAAACCATCAATGAGGCCCTTGCAAAGGCCAGGGAAGATGATAATTTTTCAGTGGGTAACCGGGTTAAAAGTCTCGGTATCAGTCTGGTCATTTACTCAGTCTTCGGATTGATTGCTGCAGCCGTGGTCAAGAAAAATCCTGAACAGGACTGATAGATACTTAATGGATATCTCCGTAGTCATACCGCTGCTCAACGAAGAGGAGTCATTAAAGGAATTAAGCGATTGGATTGTACAAGTAATGCAATCCAATCGCTTTTCATATGAGATCCTGTTCGTTGACGACGGTTCTACCGATGAATCCTGGAAGGTGATCGAACAGCTTTCCGCACAGAACCAGGACATTAAGGGAATACGATTTCACACAAACTTTGGAAAATCGCAAGCTCTTCACGCTGGTTTTGAAAGAACGCGCGGACAGGTAGTAATCACAATGGATGCTGACCTGCAGGACAATCCGGAAGAAATTCCGGATCTCTACCGGATGATCATGGAAGAAGGATTCGACCTGGTATCGGGCTGGAAGAAAAAACGCTATGATTCCATAGTGATGAAAAATCTGCCTTCCAAATTGTTCAATTGGGCGGCCAGGGCAACATCGGGGTTGCAACTGCATGACTTTAACTGTGGACTTAAAGCTTTCAGAGCCGAGGTGGTGAAAGCCATAGATGTTCATGGGGAGATGCACCGGTATATTCCGGTTTTAGCTAAAAACCAGGGATTTATGAATATTGGCGAAAAGGTGGTGAAACACCAGGCCAGAAAATATGGAAAAACGAAATTTGGTATGGAACGATTTCTAAATGGATTCTTAGACCTCATCACGATCTGGTTCGTTTCCCGATTCGGAAAACGGCCCATGCATTTCTTTGGTGCACTTGGTGCACTTATGTTTCTCATCGGATTTGGTTTTGCCGCCTACATTGGCGTAGACAAGCTTTTTATCGACCCGCAGGGCCGATTGATCACCGAGCGGCCCCAGTTTTTTATCTCGCTGGTTACCATGATCATCGGTACCCAATTTTTTGTTGCGGGATTCCTGGGTGAACTGATATTACGAAGCTCGAGGAACAAGGACAGATATTCAGTTGAGGAGACGATGAATATGAGCTGATTATTTTTTAATTACGAGATATCGATCTCTAAATCGCAATGATAAACTGATCGCATCTTTTAAAATCAATTTTGACAAAGTGGTTCTCCGCGGAGCCGACAAATGGTTATTTTTGTAAAAAATTCATCCTTCATGATACACATAGAACCTGAAATCTTAAAGAAAGTAAATTCCTGGCTGACACCAACTTTCGATCAGAATACCCAGACGCAAATAAAAGAGATGATCGCCTCCAACCCAAAAGACCTAAAGGAGAGTTTTTATAAGAATCTTGACTTCGGCACCGGGGGTATGCGGGGTATAATGGGAATTGGAACCAACAGGATCAATAAATATACACTGGGAAAGAATACCCAGGGACTTAGTAATTATCTTCATAAAAGCTTTCCAGGCCAGGACCTGAAGGTGTGTATAGCCTACGATTGCAGGCACAACAGTAAAACCTTTGCAAAGGTGGTGGCCGATGTGTTTTCAGCGAACGACATTAAAGTATTTCTCTTTGAGGATCTCCGGCCCACACCTGAATTGTCCTTTGCTGTCCGTGAATTAGGATGCCAGTGTGGTATAGTACTTACAGCATCTCATAACCCTCCTGAGTATAACGGGTACAAAGTGTACTGGGAGGACGGAGGCCAATTGGTTCCGCCTCAGGATGCTGAGATCGTTGAGGTTATAAATAGCCTGGATTATTCCGAAATAAAATTCGACGCAAACGAAGCACTCATCGAGTTTATCGGAGCAAAGGTGGATAACGCTTTCGTAGAGGCTTCCGTAGCTAACTGTAAATTCGATCTCCCTGAAGGCAGCCGAGAAGATCTGAAGATCGTATTTACACCCCTGCACGGTACGTCAATAACCTTAATACCCCCAACGTTGAGACAGGCGGGTTACACCCAGGTGAACATAGTTGAAGAGCAGGCTGCACCAGACGGTGATTTCCCTACGGTTGAAAGTCCTAATCCCGAGGAACCCGAAGCCTTAAAGATGGCTCTTGAAATGTCAGATAAGCTGGGTGGAGATATCGTTATTGGGACGGACCCTGACAGTGACCGTATAGGGATTGCTGTCAGGAATCTCGAGGGGCAAATGGAACTGCTGAATGGGAACCAGACCATGATCCTCATGACCGATTTTCTGTTGGATCAATGGAAAAAAGCTGGCAAATTGAAGGGAAAAGAGTTCGTTGGCTCAACTATCGTATCGACGCCCATGATGAAAGTATTAACCGAAGCCTACGGTGCCCAATATAAGGAAGGACTCACCGGTTTTAAATGGATCGCCAAAATGGTGAGAGAGGAGACCGGTCTCGATTTTGTTGGTGGCGGAGAAGAGAGTTTCGGGTATATGGTGGGTGACTTTGTAAGGGATAAGGATGCGGTTACGTCTTCCCTCCTCGCCTGCGAGATCGCGGCATCCCTTAAGGCTAAAGGGTCATCGCTTTACAGAAAACTTATCGATCTGTATGTAGAACATGGTTACTTCAAGGAGAGGTTGATCTCACTTACCAAGAAAGGCATTGAAGGCGCAGGGGAGATCAAGAAAATGATGCGCGATGCGAGGGAAAATCCTCTCACAATGGTTAATGGCTCCAGGGTTACCCGAGTTGAGGATTACCAATTGTCCGTTTCGAAAGACATGATAAGCGGAAAATCCAGTGCTATCGAAATTCCCAAGTCGAACGTTCTTATCTACTACACAGAAGATGGGAGTAAGATCGCATTAAGGCCGAGCGGAACCGAACCAAAGATCAAATTCTATATCAGTGTGAATACCACTCTTAAATCAAAGGAGGATTTTGTTAAGACCGGTGCTGAACTGGATAAAAGAATAGATTCTATCTTACGGGATATGAAACTTAATTAGATGGAGTACATCAGGAAGCTTTCAAAATTCATCCTTCCCTACAAACGATATGGTATATTAAATATCGTTTGCAATGTTTTTTATGCCCTATTCAGTACGTTGGCAATGGTTTCACTTATGCCGATGATCAATGTCCTGTTTGGTGAGGGTAGAAAGGTTTATGAAAAACCGGCTTATGAAGGCTTTAAAGGTTTAAAGACCTATGTTGAGGATTCGATGAACTATTTCATCACGACCACCACCGATAATCATGGCTCTCAAAGAGCGCTTCTTTATATGATCATCATCATTATCAGCCTGTTCCTTCTTAAGAATCTCTTCAATTACCTGGCTTTGTTCTTTATAACCTTCCTTCGGAATGGCGTCCTCAAGGATTTACGCGATGCCATTTATGACAAAGTCACACGATTACCCATTGCATATTATTCCGAACAGAAAAAAGGCGATATTATCGCCAGGATTTCAGGCGACGTGAACGAGGTAAAGAATTCCTTGCTGGCAGTGCTCGAGTTGATCGTAAAGGAACCCCTCACAATTCTCTTTGCAATAATTGCGATGTTCGCTATCTCGGTTAAGCTTACAATTTTCGTCTTTCTGTTTATCCCGGTTGCCGGATTCATAATCTCCAGGATAGGAAAAAGCCTGAAAAGGAAGTCAGACCGTGTTCAGAAAGAACAAGGTGTCTTTATCTCCACTTTGGAAGAAACCCTGAGCGGCCTCAAAGTGGTGAAAGCCTTTAATGCCGAGAAACAATTTCTGGACAGGTTCAAAACCTCAACCAATCGTTTTTACAGGTTTTCGAATACGTTATTAAACAGGCAAAACCTTGCCTCGCCAACCAGTGAATTCCTTGGGATTGTAACCATAGCGGCGCTGCTCTGGTATGGAGGCAGTATGGTGCTGGTAGATAAAACCTTGTCGGGAGGTGCATTTATAGGGTATATGGCCCTTGCTTATCAGATTCTGACCCCGGCGAAGGCCATTTCAAAGGCCAGTTACACGGTCAAGGCGGGGAATGCTGCCGCCGACAGGGTATTAAATATCCTGGAGACCAAATCGGAATTGGATGACAAACCAAATGCTCTGGAAAAAGATGACTTTACAGACGGTCTTTCTTTTGAAAATATCGGGTTTGCCTATTCAGAAGAACCTATTCTGGATAATTTTTCGCTTAGGATTCCAAAAGGGAGCACGGTAGCCCTGGTTGGACAATCCGGCAGCGGTAAATCGACCATAGCCAATCTTATTATGCGTTTTTACGATGTTAATGACGGGCGTATCAGTATAGATGATATCGATATCAGAGACTTGAAACAAGAATCCCTTCGCGGCCTCATAGGCCTGGTCACACAAGACTCAATTTTATTCAACGATACCATTAAAAACAATGTTTTGCTGGGAAAACCAGGAGCGACTGATGATGAGGTGATCGAAGCGCTGAGGATTTCCAATGCCTGGGAGTTCGTGAAAGACCTCCCCCAGGGTATTGAGACCAACATCGGTGATTCAGGGAATAAACTGTCAGGCGGACAAAAGCAGCGATTGAGCATCGCCAGGGCGGTAATCAAGAATCCACCGATCATGATCCTTGATGAGGCCACCTCAGCACTGGATACTGAAAGTGAGCGTCTGGTTCAGCAGGCTCTGGAGAATATGATGAGGAACAGAACTTCAGTTGTGATTGCACACCGTTTGTCCACAATCCAATCTGCTGATGAGATCATTGTCATGCATAAAGGGAGAATCGTGGAAAAGGGGAAACATAACGAACTTCTTGAGGCAGCAGGCACTTACAAGAATCTGGTTGAAATGCAGTCCTTCCAATAAAAAAAAGAGACGAAATTCCTTTCGCCTCTTTCACCATAAATTACCACATTTGGGGAAATGGTAACATTACGTCGGTTAAGCGATGTAAAACTAAGTCATTTCCTTTACAATTGCAAAAAAAATATGCATTTTATCGATAATAATATGCAGTTCATCGATGTTTTTTAATATATATGTCTGATTTTCTGAACATTAACATTTTTGAAAAAAATTAAAAAATATTCGACCCTGGCGATTAAACTTTTATAATTTTCTCCTGTCATAACAAGGAAATCAATCTTTGCGTGAATACAGACGATCAATTAATTGCCAATCTGAGGTCGCCCCAAACAAAGGACCGCGCTTTTGGAGAGCTTATGTCTCTTTACAAAGAACGACTCTATTGGCACATAAGAAAGATCGTAATCTCTCACGATGATACCGATGATGTCCTTCAAAATACCTTTATTAAAGTATACAGGAACATCGATAAGTTCAAAGGCGAGAGCAAGTTGTTCTCCTGGATGTACAGGATTGCCACCAACGAGGCCATTACTTTTATCAATCAAAGAGCGAGGCGGTCTCAACTAAGCAGTGAGGAGTTTCAACAGCAGGCTATCGAGAATCTCAGGGCAGATGTGTACTTCGAGGGCGATGAGATACAATTAAAACTGCAGAGGGCTATATCAAGGCTTCCGCAGAAACAACAAATTGTATTTAATATGAAATATTTCGATGACATGAAATATAAGGACATGTCTGAGGTCCTTGAAACCTCGGAAGGCGCATTAAAAGCATCCTATCACCTTGCCGTAAAAAAAATTGAGAGTTATTTAACAACCGATTAAACCTTTTATGCTATTTTGAGTCTAACTGAATGATGAAGAAAATTAAGGACATATCTGAAACGGGCTTTAAAACACCCGATAATTACTTTGAAAATTTCGAAGAAGGTGTCTTTGCAAGGCTGAAAGCCGAGAAATTGAAATCCTTGGCAGATAAACCAGGCTTTGAAGTTCCGGATGGATATTTCGAAGACCTGGATAAACAGATCGAAACCAGGATCAAAGGTGATTCAACGGCTGTCATTTCTTTGTTAAACAGAAAGAATCTTTACTATGTTAGCGGGGTCGCGGCGGCCATTGTGATACTGCTCGCGGTATTTCTGAACCGCTCCTCAAACGAGGTTCAGGAACTCGATTACAGGGTGGTCGAAACTTACATAATAAACCATGATATCAGCACCTATGAGATCGCTTCACTGTTGACCGAAGATGAACTGGACCAGGTTGATCTCAATATTCTGGGCGAGGAAATAAACGAGGAAACACTTGAAGATTACTTATTGGAAAATATCAACTTAGAAAACATCATAGAACAATAACATTAAGGGCAATGAATCGATTAATTTTACCGGTACTCCTGCTTATGATAAGCATAGGCTGGGCTCAACCCAATGAGAGAGCTATGCAGGAGCGGATAAAGGCTCAAAAGGTAGCTTTTATTACAGAACGACTGGATCTTTCCCCTTCAGAAGCACAGAAATTCTGGCCGATATATAATGCTTATGAAGATGAGACAAACTCAATGAGGCAAAACGACCTGAGGGAAGTCAGGCAGGCAATGAGAAGAGGTAACCTTTCCAACTCGGAGGCGCAGAGGCTGCTCGATCAGTTCATGGATGTAGAGGACAGGCTGCACCAGGCTAAAAAGAAATTGGTAAAGGACCTCGGAAGTGCTATACCTCCCCAAAAAATTATTCAGTTGAAATCTGCTGAAGATGCCTTTAACAAGAAACTACTTCAAATGCTGCAGAAAAGACGGGAAAATATGCAGAATAGAAGGAACAAGAATCTTCCATAAATAATCAGGGGCCAATCGGCCTCTTTTTTATTTAAATCGAAGAATGGCCACCTTCCCCTTTCCGGCCGCATAAGCTTTGCGTTTCCCGGCAAATCTAATAGTATAAAACCCCTCATCAGATAAGTGAATCCAATTCAACCCGCCATCATTACTGTAATCTATCCCTTCAAACCCAACAGCCACTAATTCCTTTCCATCGCTTTCAGGAACATATTGAACACAACTGCGATAGCCGGGCCCTCCGGGTACAAGCTCCCATTTTCGACCACCATCCATTGTCCTTATTTTGTTCGCAGTATTAACGCCTGGTTTTGTGTAATCCCCGCCAATAGCATAACCAATTTTATCGTCGTAGAAATCGATGGAATAAATCCCTGTGGTCTCTTCTCCCTGTATTATAGGTGTGTTGAAAACCTCCCAATTCTTTCCTTTATCTGGTGAATATAAAATTCGGCTCGCCTTCCCACCGGTAGCAACCCAGGTATGGTCACCAATTATCGCGATATTGGTATCGCTGGCAGCAAATGCCGCTTCGCCTTCCAGAGCGGGAGGAAGCTCGGTACAATCCAATTTGTTCCATGTCTTTCCGCCATCCCGGGTAATTATTATGCTCATACAGGCATCGGTTGGATCTCCTATGGCCAGGCCCTCATTTTCATTCCAGAATTCAATGGAGTCATAAAATACATCTTCATGATCTTCCCTGTAAACCAGTTCAGAGG
>JBFKFP010000108.1:0-9537 GCA_041618535.1 Flavobacteriaceae bacterium | reverse complement strand
TCATTGATCTCAGATTTTGTGATCTGGATTTCCGACCTGGTACTCAAGATGTTTTTCAAGACAACAGGCGATAATATTCAATTGGCATTTACAAAGGTCGAGCTCGGACACTATATAAGTGAGCAGATGGAATCTGTAGAGGAACATCAGGAGGTTGACAACGAGATTCAATTGTTTCGAAATGCGCTCGAATTCTCAGGAGTCAAAGCGCGTGAGGTAATGATTCCGCGTACAGAACTCGTTGCCGTTGAGATATATGAGAGCGTCAGGGTGCTCACAGAGATGTTTACCTCTACCGGCTATTCCAAGATCCTGGTATATCGGGAAACTTACGATGACATCCTGGGTTATGTGCATTCATTCGATATGTTTAAAAGGCCGAAAACGTTGCGTTCGGTCATAAAGCCGGTGGAATTCGTTCCAGAGACCATGCTGGTAAACGATATTCTGAATGTCCTTATCAAGAAGCGCAAGAGCCTGGCGGTCGTTCTTGATGAGTACGGCGGAACTTCAGGCGTAATAACCATAGAGGATATCGTTGAGGAGCTGGTAGGGGAGATCGAGGACGAGCATGATACCATAGCCCTGATCGAAGAGAAAATAAACGACAATACCTTTAATTTTTCTGCAAGGCTGGAGGTTGACTACATTAACGAAAACTATAAGCTCAATCTGCCCGAGAGTGAAAACTATGAAACCCTCGGAGGTCTTATCGTACATCATACCGAGGAAATTCCCAAGCAGGATGACGAGATCAGAATAGATGATTTCCTGTTCAGGATTACGGAGGTTTCCAATACCAAAATTGACGTCGTTTCACTCCGGATCATCGAGGAAGAATAATTTTCCTGCAAATCTCCGTTAATTCCGGCATACGGTTTTCATATATGCTTAGAAAATGGTATTTTCGCCCACTGTATTTTAAAAAGATAAAGACTTAAAAATGGCAATCTTAGGTAAAATTAGACAACGTTCCCTGGTGCTTATTATAGTAATCGCCATGGCGTTATTCTCATTTGTTTTGGCAGATCTGTTCAGGACAGGTGGTGGCGGGAAAGCCGAAACCGTTGTGGCCACTGTAAACGGTAATGATATTAAGCGGGAAGATTTTATGCGCAAAGTAGAAAATCTCCAGCGACAGTTGGGACCATCACTGTCAAGCACCCAGGCTATGAACAGGATCTGGGACCAGGAACTAAGAAAAGCTATTCTTGAGGAGCAATATGAGAAATTAGGTCTCGCGGTTGAGCGCGAACAGATGCGCGAATTGATCAAGCAAAACCTCTCCAATTTCGAGGAGTTCAAAAATGACGCTGGCTTGTTTGATGAAAATAAGTTGAACGAATTTATTGCCAATCTCAGGGATATAGCCCCGGAGCCTGCCTTTTTAGGGGCATCTCCAATAACTTATGAGTCATGGACCAACTTTGAGAACGACATTTCAGCCGGAGGACTTTACCAGACCTATTTCAACATGGTAAAGGCCGGATTAACCACAACACTATATGAAGGAGAGCTTGAGCATAAGTTAGAAAATGACAAGGTGGATATTCGATATGTGCAAATCCCTTATTCCTCTATCCCGGATAGCCTGGTTGAAGTGACCAAATCTGATGTAGCTGAATATGTGAACAGGAATCCAAATAAATATAAGGTTGAGGAATCCAGAGACCTTTATTATATCGAGTTTAAGGAAGAACCTTCAGAAAAAGATGATGAGGAAGCTAAAAACAGGGTTATTGAACTCTCCCAGAATGATGGTTTCTCAGATCTTGAAAATATAGGTGCTTTTATCAATAATAATTCTGATCTGCCTTTTAGCGACCGTTTTCTCTTTAAAGATAAAATGCCCTTGAATCTGGTAGACAGTGTCTTCCAGTTAAATGTCGGGGAAACTTATGGACCGTACAAGCAGGATAACGTTTATGTTATCACTAAGGTGATAGAGGAAAAACAGATTCCTGACTCGGTAAAAGTTCGCCATATTCTGATCCCGCATGTGGGAGCTACGCGAGCTGATGCCTCCGTTACCAAATCAGTGGAAGAGGCCGAGAAAACAGCAGACAGTATCCTTAGAGCAATAAAGTCCGGTAAGAAATTCCTGGATCTGTTAGAGCTGTCATCCGATAAGGTGAGCAATGAAAGGGACGGAGAGATCGAATTCGATTACGACGCCGGCATGGCCCCCGAATTCAAAGATTTCTCTTTTGAGAATAAACCGGGATCGATAGATGTGGTTCAAACCAGTTTTGGATTCCATGTGATTGAAGTCCTGGAACAAAACAGTCCGCAGCGCACTGTAAAGATCGCCAACTTAGGTATAGAGGTTGAGCCATCTGAGGAAACGGTTGACGAGGTCTTTAACAGAACGTCAAAATTCGAGATCGCCATTGCCGACCGGGATTTCCAGGAAGTTGCAGAGGAAAGCGGATATACGGTTAAACCCGTTAGCTCGATAAAGGCGCTGGACGAGAATATTCCGGGACTTGGGGCACAGCGTTCCATGGTGCGCTGGGCTTTTGAAGACGGAGTGAAAATTGGTGATTTCAGGCGTTTCAACCTGTCCTCAGGCGGATATGCAGTAGCCATTCTCTCTGCCATAAATAAAGCTGGCACAATGGATAATGAGAAAGCTTCAGTGACAGCTTTACCGGAGATCAGAAAAGAAAAGAAAGCGAGAATGATCCGGGAAAAGATTAGTGCGACCACGCTTCAGGAACTGGCCACTAACCAGGGTCAAACCGTCAGAACAGCTGTCTCTCTTAATATGAAGAATCCGACCCTCTCAGGTGCCGGTCGTGAGCCTTTGATAATTGGTGCGGCGTTCGGCTTGGAAGAAGGCGCTGTTTCTGGTCTGATAGATGGCAGCAATGGCGTTTATATGATTGAGGTTACCAAGAAAACTCCGGCAGCGGAACTGCCGAGTTACCAGGCCATAGCGAACAGGTTGACAACCACTAAGGCTACGGCAGCCAACACGGCGCTTTACAATGCCTTGAAAGAGGCTGCAGAAATAGAAGACAATCGTGCATCTTTCTATTAACAGAAAAGATGATTTTATATACCCTGGCCTAGGCCGGGGTTTTTTTATGGCAATATCAAATCTTCATAAGAGAGCAAAGTTCTGTAACCTTTTTCCATGAAATATGGCCCCGGATCGGTATCAGTTGCGATCATAACGAAATCTCCGCCCCAGGCTCCGAGGCTTTTTATCGAACCTTCAAAATCCCTGAACAACCGGTCCTTAACCGGAAGGGCATTCAATATTCCAGAGATCAAATGCTCGTGTTCATCCATGAGTTCCCTGAATTTGTGAAAGGATTTGCACCCGGCCATAGATTCACTTATCCTTGAAATTTGCCTGATCTGTTGTTCCGTAACAGGGTCTTTCTTACGAAACTCTCCAATCGCATCCCTGCTGTCCTGCTTTGTGTTCAGATGTAGGAAGGACAGCTTCGATTTAAAAACCGGGTTAAATGGTGCTCTCTCTATCCTCGGGAAATTTCCGATGCGTTCAAAGAAGATCGGGTGGTCAGCTTTAGCACAGGCAATGTCATATCCGCTTCCACCGAAAGTTCTTTCAGACAATTCAAAGGCGTTCACCTCGGCCCATAACGCGAGATTGTTCAGAAGTGTGGAGGAACTTCCGAGGCCCCAATCCCGGTTGAACTCCAACTTCGATTGTACCTCAAAGCCGATGTTTTCTGCCAGGAATCCGCTGTTCAGTTCCTGTGCGGCTATCAGGGCACGGACCAATCGTTTGGTCAGTTCATCATCTTTATCAGAGATCCAAACACCATCTTTCTTTTCCAGTTTAACGCGGTACCAGGGCAAGCCCTGTTCATCAAGGCTGGTCCAGAGAAGAAAGTTATCGGTGGTGGGTTTAATTGTCAGATACTGTCCGTAACGGCAGGGAACAGCAAGTGCCTTGGCACCGTCCAATACCAGGTATTCACCGCTTATCATTAATTTGCCGTGACTGTAAAAGGATTTCATTCTATCTAATCCCTGAGTTTTTCTAGTGCCTCTGCCACTGATCCATGAGTGACAACATTTGTCTTAAAATATTCAACTAACCGGGCTTTTTCATCCTCTGAAGCCTTGAATTCATTAAGAATATTAAGCAAGTGCATTTTCATATGTCCGCGTTGAATTCCGGTCGTGATAAGAGAACTAACAGCAGCATAATTCTGAGCCAGCCCGGCTACAGCCACTATTTTCATAAGTTCCTGGGCTGTTGGCTGGCCCAACAGATCCAGTGCAAATCTGACCAATGGATGCAAACGTGTTAATCCGCCCACCGTGCCCAGGGCCAGGGGTATTTCCATCCATAACATGAATTGACCATTCTTGACCGTAGCATGGGTCAGGCTGCTGTATTGACCATCTTTGGCTGCATAAGCATGAGCTCCGGCCTCTATGGCCCTAAAATCATTTCCTGTTGCCAGCACCACCGCGTCAATTCCATTCATGATGCCTTTATTATGGGTTACAGCCCTGTAGGGTTCGATCTCCGCAATTCTGACCGCTTGTAAAAATTTATCTGCGAACTCCTTGGCCGGTATTCCATCGTGATCGCCCAGCTCTTCTACTGGGCAGCTCACCTCAGCTTTTACAAGGCATTCCGGAACATAGTTTGACAGGATGCTCATGATAATCTGTACCCGCCTGTCCTCATAATCGAGATCGTCATTATTCCCTACTTCCCGTTCCAAAGTTTTGGCGAATTGCTCCAGGCAGGAATTGATGAAATTCGCACCCATTGCATCAAGAGTTTCGAAAGTGGCATGTAATTGGTAGTAATGAGCCATTTCTGAAGTTTTATCCACCAATTTGATGTCGTCTATTCCTCCGCCGCGCTTGTTCATGTTGGCGGTTAGGTGACGGCAATCCTCGATAAAGGTCTGCTTTATATTTTTAAAAAATCTTTTAAGGGATTCCTTGTCCCCTTCAAAAAGGAAATGGACCTGGCCAATTTTTTTTGTCGAGATCACCCGTGCTTTAAATCCACCCCGGTCCAGCCAGAATTTAGCAGCTTTGCTGGCTGCGGCCACCACTGAACTCTCCTCGATCGCCATGGGGATGGTATAGATCTTGTTATTGATCAGGAAATTTGGCGCCACCCCGAAGGGCAGGTAGTAATTCGTAATGGTGTTTTCTATGAACTCGTCATGTAGCTGCTGTAACCGGGCATCAGAATTCCAATACTGAACGATAAGGTCACGAACGTATTCCCTGTCATGGAAATAGTTTTTTATGATCCATTCTATCTTTTCGTCCTTGCTGAACCTTGAGAATCCGGAAACGGGATTTGGCATGTTTTTTTTCTTGAGAAGTACAAAGATACTATTAAGTTAAGAAATTGGTCTATGTGGCGTGGATATTGACGATTTAACTGTTAATAGTTAAGGCAATCTGTATATTTTTTATTAAACTTGACAATATTTTGATCAAAAAATCAATCTTGATGCTTCACTTTCGCTATCTGGCTGTATTGTTGCTCTTTATCGGCCTTTATTCTCCCGCTCAGCAAAAGCAGATCACCTTACAAGATATTTTGAACAGAACCTCCGGGACAGAGCGAATAGACGTGCTTCATTCGATGAATTACGTCAAACAATCTTCAGCCTTAAATTTTGACCATACCTGTGGTGCAATTTCTTCTGATGTTTATGAAATGATCTGTAAAGACCCCTTTTTGATGACCCTTCAGGAAAATCAGGGAGGATATGATTATAACTCTCCCGAAAACCACCTTGAAAAGTTAAAAGGAGATTTCTTGCTGATATATGGTACCGGAGATGATGATATGCATGTTCAGAATACCATGAGAATGGCAGAGGCTCTGATACAGGCCGACAAACAGTTTGAATGGATTACAGGCCCCTTTCGAAATCACGGTATTTGTAGCGATAAAACAAGACTTCATCATTACAGGAAAATGACAAATTCTAATGACAGAGGGATGTGGGATAGAATTGAGAGATCGTCCGAAATTAAGAAGATGAATGTCTGAGGATAAGAACTTAAAACTAACTAATATATAATCGATGACTAATTCAACCTTTCCTAATCAAAAAACCCTATTCGGGCATCCCATCGGACTTTATATCCTTTTCCTGACCGAAATGTGGGAGCGTTTTTCTTACTACGGAATGCGGGCCATTCTGGTGCTTTACCTTGTGGCTGAAACCGCTGCCGACAATCCAGGCCTGGGATGGGCTAACGATAATGCCATTGCCTTATACGGCTGGTACACCATGTTTGTTTATGTGGCCTCCATCCCCGGAGGAATCATAGCCGACAAACTCCTTGGCCAGAGAAAATCTGTTTTCGTGGGAGGGTTGCTTCTGGTAGCAGGGCACAGTGTGCTGGCGATTGAACAGATGTGGGCCTTTTATTCCGGCTTGATACTGATCGTGATGGGTGTCGGGATGCTTAAGCCAAATATCTCAACCATGGTAGGCGGATTATATCCGAGGAATGAGCAGAACAAACGAGATATGGGATTCTATATCTTTTATATGGGGATCAACCTTGGTGCAGCTGCCGCTGCTCTCATCGTCGGCTACGTGGGAGAGAATATAGGCTGGCATTACGGATTCGGGCTGGCAGGTATAGGGATGGCTCTTGGTCAGTTGACTTACTGGTATGGCCAGCGCTACCTGCGTCATGTTGGAAACCTTGTGGTTGATACGAGGGACGACAACCAGAAATCGGAGAGCAATAATTTATTTTCAGCAATTTTTAAGCATAACAACTCCATAATAGGATTTGCATTTACAGCACTTACCGGTGCAGCGGTATGGATCTTCGGTGGTTCCTGGTCTTACGGACTTCTGATAATCGGTCTGGCCTTTGCAGTGGGAGTAGCGATAGTGGTTTATAACGATGGAAATAAAGTAGAAAAAGACCGCATCCTGGTGACTTACCTTTCATTTTTAATAATAATCATCTTCTGGGGCTCCTTTGAACAGGCAGGCGGACTTATGAATGTTTATGCTGCTCAGAAAACTGACCTGAGGTTTGGGAGCTTTATGGTGCCAGCTAGCTGGTTCCAGTCGGTGAATGCCATTTTCATCCTCGTTTTTGCAACCATCGTTGGTAGTTTTTGGGTATGGTGGCGTAACCGAAAAAAGGAATCATCATCATTGTTCAAAATGGCGATCGGGGTGATTATCATGGGTTGGGGATTCTTCTTTATGTCTATTGCCAGCAAGGAAGTAGGCTATGACGCAGCCGGTGAAGTAGTGGCCAAATCGGGCATGCAGTGGCTAGTCCTTGCCTATCTTTTCCATACCCTGGGAGAACTTTGTGCTTCTCCAGTTGCACTTTCATTTATAACAAAACTGGCACCTGAGCGCTGGATGGCCTTCATGATGGGTGCCTATTTCGCGGCAACCGGTCTTGGAAATAAAGTTGCCGGACTTTTGGGAGAGTCGGCTACAGAGTATGGTGAATTTGCAGTTTTTACCGGAATCGCGGTCTTCTGTACTATTTTCGGACTTCTGGTGATCGCAATTCTGAAACCGTTGAAACGGCTTACCCATGGTGCTGAGGAACGTGAGGGCACCTCTAACGAAGAGTCAGAGGGCTTCGAATTGGCTGATGGTTCTAACTCATAAGTAAAAGATTATGGCTGAGCAGACATCTACAGAGCAATTTTTTAAATCGAATGTCCTGGGACACCCGGCAGGACTGTTTGTACTATTCTTTACCGAGATGTGGGAACGCTTTTCATATTATGGGATGCGATCACTGTTGGTTTTGTTCTTTACGGCCTCTCTTCTCGATGAAGGCTGGGGCTGGCCCAGGGAACATGCAATGGCGCTATTTGGCACCTATACCGGATTGGTTTACCTCTCAACCATGCTTGGAGGATATTTTGCCGACAAGATCATAGGTTATCGCTATGCAGTTGCCGTAGGAGCACTGCTGATGACCATGGGGCATGCCTGTATGGCCCTGGAAACCCAGTTCTTCATCTACACAGGATTGACCTTTTTGGTCTTCGGAAGTGGTTTCTTCAAACCGAATATGACCTCCATCATCTCAGAAATGTACAAGAACCACGAGCATAAGAAGGATGGTGCCTATACAATTTTTTACATGGGCGTAAATGCCGGTGCATTCCTTGGTATCCTGCTATGCGGGTACCTGGGTGAGAAAGTAGGATGGAGCATAGGTTTCGGATTGGCGGGAATATTTATGTTATTCGGATTGCTTCAGTTCTGGTATGCCCAGGGAATTTTCGGAGATATCGGCAAAAAACCTACCAGTGAATCCAAAGCGAAGCAACTGGAAGCCGATACGGATAAACGAAACCCCTTCTCGAACTGGCAAATGGTCTTGATCGTGATTTCAAGTGCACTCGGATTGCTTTGGTTGATCAATTCTCCCGCAGCAAAGATATCAGGAGGCAGTTTCGATATGTTTGGCTTCGATTTCATGGGTCTTAACGGAAATGACCTGGCTATACTGGTGGCATTGGGCATTTTTATAGTCCTGCTCGTATACCGCTTAACTAAGTACTCAAAGATAACTCGGGATAAAATGATCGCTATAGCCTTCTTTTCATTCCTGATCATCTTTTTCTGGGCAATTTTTGAGCAGGCACCGGGAACCCTCACCATTTTCGCAAAGGATTATACCAACCGGGTTCTTACCGGTAATGCCAGCCTGACCTTCCTGATCGTAAACACCCTGGTTTGTGTTGTCCCATTGATTATCATCAATTGGGTCCTGGTGATTCTATTTAAGCAGACTTTTAAAAAATACGGGCTTTCAAACATCGTACTTTCGATAAGTTTTGTGATCATTTGGATCATTACCCTTTGGATGCTAACCAACGAATGGTATAAGGCTGGTTTCATTTCTTTAGGTGACGGTTTCAGGGAATTCTTGAGGATTGACCTGTCTACAGAACCTCTTACAGAAGTTCAGGCCTCCTGGTTTGGAATTCTGAACTCGTTATTTATCATCACTTTCGCTCCCCTGTTTTCAAAATGGTGGGAAAGCAAATACAATCCGTCTGCTAACATGAAGTATGCGATTGGATTGTTCTTGCTTGCGCTGGGCATGGCCTGTGTGGCATTTGGAGCCGCCGGGATCGAACCCGGAGCTAAAACCGCTTCTGTGAGCATGATCTGGCTTATTTTGGTTTATCTTTTCCATACTCTTGGTGAGCTTTGTATCTCTCCTGTAGCACTTTCATTGGTAAGCAAGCTTTCACCGGCAAGAATGATCGCGTTTATGTTCGGTGTGTATTATCTGGCTATTGCTATTGGCATGAAACTCGCAGGAATCTTCGGTGAGAATGTTGACAGGGTAGCCAATGAGAACGGGATCAGTTACTTCTTCTGGATACTGACGGCCATAGCAGCGATTCTTGCATTATTCTCACTGTTGATGCAACCAGTTATTAAAAAGCTGATGTACGGCGTCAGATAAACGATAAAAACGTTAAAATAACCGCAAATCGCCCTGATTTCAGGGCGATTTTTTTAATTTAGGTACACTTTTTGGTTGATATTCAGT
>JBFKFP010000107.1:0-9675 GCA_041618535.1 Flavobacteriaceae bacterium | reverse complement strand
TGGATTGTTTAAAATATCCCGATAGGTCTTAATTTTGTAAGGCACATTGGCATAAACGAAGATCTCCTCATCCAGGTAAGAACTCAGTTTGCGCGGGTAATAATCTTCGATAAATTCGAGGAATTTCAGCAAGTATATTATCTGATGGTCACCCCAATAACCGATATATGACCATGGATCGTCCTCTTCAATGATCTCCCAGTCAAACCCGTCCTTAGTGACCCTGTAGGGATTATATCCTTCGAATGTTGAAGCATTTACAAACTTATGGATCATACTATCGATAAAGGCAGGATAAGAATGAGCGAGCGCTTCCCAGTTCTGGAAAATATCCCTCCAGTTACCTTCGTAATCCAGAATTTTAGAACCGTCCTTTTCATCAACCATGTTGATCGAGAACCGGTTCCATGGCCGGCTGGGATCTCCATGCCGCCTGCTGAACTTCAGCGGCAGGTATTCGTATCCCAGTCGTTTGAAATCTGCGTCCTCATCCTTCTTAACCAAATCCATGAGATAACCATGGGTAAAATGATCCGGTAAATAGGTAAGAAATTTTTCTTTGGCTTCGAACAGTTCTTTATTAGCCTTTGACAAATAAGTAAGAAAATCGTCTTTTTCAATATTGTAATTATCATCGAATATTCCGCCTCTCATAATATTGAAAAGCGTATTTGAAAAATGACGAAGGTTCTTTAACCGGTCTGCGGTAAGTTGCAATCCATCGGCCGAAGCATTCAATTTAAGCAGGCCCAGAGATCCCTCTTCAATACTTTTAAGAATGGTGGAGGACGGATCCGGATCCGTTTTGATCATTTGGGCGATTTTCCGGATGCCCGAGATGGATTTGTTAACGTTGGTAACCAGCATCCACGACTTGGATTCACCGGAATTCAGGGCCATCTCGGAATGCACAAAATATGCACCTTTCTCCGCTTTGATATCGTGCTCCTGGGTTATTTGCTCTCCTTTCCTGAAGCGTTCCAGCTGCAGGGAAGACAATAAGTATTTGGTATTATCCAGTCCTACAGACCAGGCCACATTGGCTTTTAATGCTTCACTTGGCTCGGCCTTATCAACGATAATGGCACTTAATGCATAGATCCCAATACCCACATCATCCATCAACTCATGTCGTTTATAGGCGTCAACAAGATTGGAGGTGTTGTTTTGAGTATAGGTTTGTACACCGTAAGGAAGAATGTTCTGCAAACCGTCTAAAACAGTTACCGAAGCTTGGCTTCCGCCATCATTCTGAAGGAATGATCTCTTGACGAAACCGAACTCATCGCTGGAATTCCACTGATACCTGAAGCTCAGGCCAAGATCGTGATTGATCTCCTCAAAGATGACCTTGTTCCCCAGGGTATTCTTATACAGGTTTCTGGTAGTCCTGTATAATCCTGCATATCTGCTGGAGAAAGGCTCCCATAATTGGATTCTATCTCCAAGATGGACCTGGATCAGGGTTTTACTTCCTGTGATCTCGGCAGATTCAGTGATCTTATCATCGGTGTAATATGGAAATATCGAATAATCACTATTCTTTCTTCCAGCAGATAAGCCCCCATTGCTTGAAATGAACATCCAGTGGTTAGAATCACTTACAATGCTCATAAAAAAAGGCCGCATTGCATCGCAATTGGAGATTTTGTAATAAGCTTCGTTTTCAAATCTGACTAATTCCCCTTCCACTTTTTTATCTTCGAAAAGAGCTTTTTCGTCACCGATATAAATGGGCTTCCCACTCATAATTTAACAGCTTTATCTATTTGGTTAGTTAATCGTTATGTCTTATTAAAAGTCGTTCCAGGTCTTCAAGACTTTTGCCTTTGGTCTCAACCACGTACCTGAATACAAATATAATGGCCAGGAAGGACAATAAAGCGTAAATGGCAAAGGTCATGGTAGGCCCGAGGTTAGATAATTCCCAGGGGAACACTTGCGTAACTGAAAAGCTTACAAGGGAATTGAAGAACCCGACCACTGAAATGGCAATGCCCTTGATCCTGCTCGGGAATATTTCGGAAAACAAGGTCCACATGACCGGCCCCAGGGAAATAGCAAAAGAAGCTACGTAAAGCAGGATCGCAATTAGCACCAATGAGGCATTGATATTGATCAACCCTGTTATCTGATTCCGTTTGAAATCAAGGAATTGCTCTTCGCTAAGTCTTGGTTTTATAGCACTGAACAGGGCCTGTTGTCCGTCATAGGACTGCCCGCTGAATTCAGCCAGCACCTCTTTTGTATCCGGATTACTGATCTTCCCAAGGTTTTGCTCATCAATGGTATAGGTGGCATTATTAAAGGCCAATGTAGCCATCAACAGGGCAATGGTCATACAGCTGGTCCCGATAAGCAGAAGGGGTTTTCTTCCCAATCTATCGATCAGCCAAATGGCAACAAGGGTAAAAACCAGATTTGTCAGTCCAACCACAATAGCCTGCAGGAAGGAGGAATCTGTACTTCCACCAGCCTGCTCAAAAATGGTAGGAGCGTAATAGAAAATGGCGTTGATTCCTGTAATCTGTTGAAAAAATGCAATTCCCAAAGCAATGATGAGAATAGTGGTATATTTTCTTTTGAAAAGATCTTTTACCCTGCCTTTGGTCTGTTGTTCAGTTGAAGCTTTTTCGATATCGGCCAGAGTTGCATTCGCATAGGCGACTCCACCAATTTTAGTCATGATAGCGGTAGCCATCTCTGTTTGCCCTCTGGACAGGATCAGCCATCTCGGACTTTTTGGAACCGTGAAAAGGGCCAGGAAATAAATAAATGCAGGAATGGCTTCAACCCCAAGCATCCAGCGCCAGCTTTCACCTTCCAAATTCACCAGGAAATAATTGGAAAAATAGGCTACGGATATCCCGATTACTATATTTAACTGGTTAAAGGAAACAAGACTTCCCCTCATTTTTGGAGGAGCGATTTCAGCAATGTAAATTGGCGCAATCAATATGGCCCCTCCTATTCCAACGCCACCTATAATCCTTGCGATTATAAATTCGGTATATCCGGTAGCAAGGGCAGACCAGGTAGCAGATACCGTAAACAGCAGGGCTACCACTATTAAAACCTTTTTTCTTCCGAATTTCTCACTCATTGGTCCGGCCAGCAAATTACCGGCCATGGCACCAAAAATGACACAGCCCACGGCAAAACCGAGCATCCACTCACTCATTTCAAAGTAAATGCTAATGCCTTTAACAGCACCTGAGATCACGGCGCTGTCAAATCCAAGGAGAAAGCCGCCAAGGGCCACAATAAGGCTAATTAAAACAGTGTAAGAACGATTCAGTTGTACGGGAATTTCGTCGTCTTGTTTCATTATAGAAAAGCTTATTTTCTGCAGGTCTTACACATGATTTTAAGGAGGCGAAAAAAGTAAGGATTTTTGAGGTATATGAAAAGATATGAAGTAGATAATTTACTTCAGGGGGTAAAGTTTCCGACAAATGAAGACAAACAGCCTCGATCTACACCGCGACAAAAAATTGGCCGGATGCGTTTTCTCACCCGGCCATTGTTTTTGTCTTTACTATTTAATCAAATGGATTTTCTGTCGTAAATTTATGATACCAGGCCAGGTTTGGATCCAGCCCATCCACGGTTCTGACGTATAAGGTGGTTTCCGTAACCTGAATGATATCGTATGTGGATGAACTTACATAATATCCCATAAAGGCATCATTCGAGAAATTCAACACCGTTCCCCTTGCAGTAAATGACTCGTCTGGCACCAACGACCAATCGATATTTGAAGGGGACAATGATACCGTACTTGTTCCAGTGGTATCAAAATCGAAGCAGGCATCCTCGCCAACACTTCCTCCTACGATGTCCTGGTGGGCACCATTGAAAAAGGTTTGCCCATCGTTATTGAGCTCATATAAGAGATCATTCTCTGCGGTTTGAGTGAAGGTCAACAGATCGGTACACAAACAATTGCTTATTTCCGGTCCGCATTTCTCAAATGGCGTGGCAGAATAGAAAGAAGGGAAATAGAACTGGTTAGGCTCTCCAAAAATAATAAGGTCAAGAACCAGGGAAGGCCCGACTCCCAGATGCCCGGCATCTGCGGCAGCCAGGTACCAGGTTTTTGATGATCCTGGCCCCCCGGTTAACAGGTCTTTGGCCTCCTGGTCATCGAAAGCGCTGAAAACGTCAATCACAACGGAGCTGCTGGATGCAACCCCTCCCCGTCCTGAAGCTATGACAGTTACGGTGTAAGAGTTTACACCGGTAAGGTTAAAACGATGAGTGACTGACCCGGAAGGGGCAACCTCAACATCGGTACCATCGCCGAATTCGTAACGGAAAGTCAGCACATCATCAGCAGTGGCCGTAAAATTGACCAGGCCTGATCCATCTCCATTGGGGTTGTCCACATCCTGTCCCACAATTTCGTATGTGATGTTAATATTGCTTGGAACGATAATCTCACCGAATTCCTGGTCATCATCTTGACAAGTATAAAATGCTGAAACCAAGAGCATGAGTGCACCGTACCTAAAAATTCTTTGTATTCTTCTCATCTTAATCCTCATTAATTGGTTAATTGAATGTCATCGAAGTAATAGGCGTTACCCGAACCACCATTTCCGAAATTCGGAAAGACTATCACCTGATTGTAGGGATTTGACGGATCAAATGCACCGAAAGTGGTCAGGTCAAAGGTCAATGTCTCCCAGGTGTTTGCCACGGTTGTATTGACTATTACTTCTGCTATAACAGACGGATTTCCGTTACCGTCAGGTGGGGAAGACGTGTCTTCCAGTTTAAATAGTATGGGTGTACCAGCCGTGGGCGACCAAACCTTCATAGTAACAGTAGTTCCGGCACTGAAATTTATCGGGCCGGCCAATGGGAAGCCTGCACCTGCCCATACCTGTGCTCCTGAGGTCTTGACTACTTCAAGAACCGTAGCACTGGCATTTATTCCGGAAGTATCCGGATTGGATATCAATCCGGCAGGGATAGGACCGAAGTCTGAAGCTCCAAAACTGAAAACATTATAGTCTATAATGCTCGATTCAAAGTCGATCGGAATGCTAGGCAGGGTAGTTACACCTGCGAAGGCAATATTGTCGAAATAATAGAAATTGTCTGCTCCACCATTTCCGAAGTTTGGAAACAGAATGACCTGGTTGTAATTGTTAGCCGTGCTGAACCCGCCAAATGTGGTAAGATCGAACGACAATGTTTCCCAGGCACCTGCCACCGTTGTATTGACGATAACCTCTGCGATAATAGATGGGTTTCCATTTCCGTCAGGTGGGGAGCTGGTGTCCTCCAGTTTGAACAGAATCGGGGTGCCTGCATTTGGCGACCAAACATCCACGTTTATTGTAGTTCCATTTGTGAAGTCGATCGGGCCGGCCAATGGGAAGCCTGCACCTGCCCAAACCTGCGCTCCTCCGGTTTTGTGAACTTCCATTACGGTAGATGTTGTATTTATTCCGCTCGGATCCGGATTACTTACAATTCCTGCTGGGATTGGTCCGAAATCTGAAGCTCCGAAACTAAAGACGTTATATTCAAGAGTAGAACTTTCAAAATCGACAGGTATACTTGGAAGTGTTTCAAATTGAGCAGGCCTGTAGAAATAGATGTTATCTATAAACACAGTGCCTCCGCCAGCAAACGGATCACCGACATATTTCAATTGGTGTATATCGGCTACTGTAAAACCACTCTGGTCAGTGTAATCTGAAATAGGGATATCGATGCTCGTCCAGTCATTTGGGGTTAAGGGAACCACAACTGGCCGCTCACCATTGGTCAAACTGATAAGGGATATCTCAATGGTCTGTAAAACGTCTGAGGTCCATACATCGAGATGGATATATTCCATTTCTGATACGTCAACCGGGCTTCCCAATTGATTTCCCTGGTAACTCAGGTTGGTGTATTGTAACATCTGGTCTCCGTTCAGATCAAACATGCCCCAGCTGCTTCCACAGCAACCGCCCTGCCCCCAGTCTGGGAAATAATCCGAACCGGGCACATCCGTATATACCTCACTAAAGATGGAAATAACATCTTCAGGCGCCCTATCAGGTGGAGTTGGCGCTGAAACAAGAGGCTGACTAATGGCTGTAACTTCAAAATCTTCTGTATAAACCGTGGTCTCTATAGCAGCACTGTAGGCCGTTACGGTAATCGTGTAAATTCCAACTTCCTCGTAGGTATAACTGACGGTTTCTCCCATGTTTGCAGAAGATGGTTCCGCACCAATGCCTTCACCGAAATCCACATCGAAAGAAATTCCGAAATCTGCCGTGGCAGTTACGTTTACCTGTCTTGAGATGGCCTCATCATTTTCGATGGTTACCTCAAGATTCTGAGGCGCTATAAACGACACGACAAGAGGTTGAACCAACTCTGTGGTCTTGCCATTAACTGCTGTTGCAATCATGTTAAGCTCATAGGATCCCTCTGCAAAAATATGCTCAGCGCTCTCACCTGGTATCAACGCCACAGGGTCTGAGCCATCACCAAAATCAAGATCGAATTCCATTGCCCCATCCCCGTTAGGGGTGAGGGTTACAAGGCCGCTATTGTCCTGTGTGGCCCTTACCGCGACCGAAACATTTGACGGTGCAGGAATATCATTAAGATATTCTGTATCGCGGTCATCATCGGTACAGCCAAAATAGGCTATGGCCAACAATGAAATCATAAATAATCCAATTCTTCTCATAACTCTTTCTTTTTAATATCCTGGGTTTTGTTCCCACTGGCTACCGGCCAGCTGTATTTCTATAGATGGAATGGGGAATAATTCATGTTTACCTGACTGGAAGCCCTCAATTTCAGCTGCCGCACGGTTGGTTCTTACCAAATCAAAGAAACGGTGGCCTTCACCCACCAGTTCAACCCGCCGTTCGTGGTAGATTGCGTTAGTAAGTGTTTGTCCGGAGGCTACCACATCAGGTAGTCCAGCTCTGCTCCTCACTCGATTCAGGTATGTTTGTGCACGGCCATCATCAATTCCACCCCTGTTAAGGGCCTCAGCAGCCATAAGCAACACATCTGCAAAACGAATGGCCCTGTAATTATTCGGATTGGTAAGGTTGGGATCACCTGTGTTAAGATCACCCTGCCGCGCAATATATTTTCTGTTGTAATAACCGGTATGCTCAAAGCCTTCCTGGTAGGTTGCCCCGGTTTCCTCGGCCCAGGCTTCAATATCAAGGATGGCTGTATCCAATCTAATATCGCCGGGTTCAAATTCATCAACAACTTCCTGGGTTGGAACATTAAAGCTGAACCCAGATTCGAAAACTGGTCCTGTATAATTCCTTATTCCGTTAAATCCGACAGCTACATTTCCTTCGCTGCACTGCAGGCAATTAAATGATGCGCCTTCCTGGTCTGTGTACTGGATCTCGAAAACCGATTCGATATTATTCTCATTGTCGTTCTCGAACATAGTACTATAGTCTGCAAGCAGGTCATGAGGCCCATTATTAATCAGCTCCTCCAATACCTGTGCAGCCTCCGAGAATTTGTCCTGGTAGAGATAGACCCTGCCCAGAAGACCCTGTGCGGCTCCCTTGGTCACACGACCAACTTCAGCTTGTACATAAGGCAGGTTGTCTGCAGCATAGATCAAGTCTTGCTCGATCAAGGCATAAACCTCCTCCTTAGGTGTTCTGGGCAGTTCGAACTGATCGCCAAATTGAATGCGAGAGTCGATCTTGAAGGGAATATCCCCAAACCATTTCACTAATTCAAAATTATAATAGGCCCTTAGGAAACGCGCCTGGCCGATAACGCCTTCCTTGCCCTGGAAATCGGTTTTGTCCTGAAACTCCATGATAAAATTGGCCCTGTTTACCCCGCCGTACATCCAGCTCCAGATATCACGCAGCTGCTGATTCACCGGGGTGTGTATCATGTCGTCTATTTCTTGTATGCCCGGCACATCAATCGCGCTTTCTCCACCTGCCAGGGTGTTATCTGAAGCTATCTCACCCAACATTACATTCAGGTAAGTGGAGTGCAACGGATCATAAGCAGCGATTAATGCATTTTGATAGTCATCTTCGGAATTAAAAAAGTCCTCTGAATTTTCATCCTGTGAATCGACATCAACAAATTCGTCGCTACATGCCATTGCCAGGATCATTATCAATATAAAATATTTAAAATGAGATGTTTTCATAGCAGTGATCAGAATTTAAGGTTAACACCGAAAACAAAAGTCTTTGGGTTTGGATAGAATCCATAATCGATTCCGCCTCCAATAGGTTCCCCCGTTGAAGTGGTTGGATCGTAACCTCTGTATTCAGTTAAAGTTAATAAATTGTTTGCTGAAACATAAAACCTCAGGCGGTCTATTCCTACTTTCTCTACAACAGATTCGGGCAGGGTATAGCCCAACTGAACGTTCTGAAGTCGGACGAAAGATCCGTCCTCCACGTAGAAATCTGAGAACAGTGCATTGGAATTTGCTCCTGAAGTCACTCTAGGAAAGCTATTGCTTGTGCCTTCACCGGTCCAGCGGTCTAAATAATACGTAGTTCGGTTCGTATTTGGTTGATTTCTCTCATAGTTCCTCACAATCTCGTTTCCGATAGAGGCAAAAGCATAGGCTCCGAAGTCAAAGTTCTTATAGTCTATGGTCAGGTTTAATCCCATGGTCGCATTTGGAAGAGGATTACCGATATTGGTGCGGTCGTCATCATCAATGACACCGTCATTATTGATATCCACAAATCTTAGGTCACCTGGGATAACCTGGTCGTTTATCGTTGGATAACTGTCAACCTCGGCCTGGTTCTGGAAGATTCCGTCGGTTTTGAAACCTCTGAAATAACCAATAGGGAATCCGGCCTCCATCCTTGATGGCGGATCCTGCCCTACACCAAATGAACCTCCGGAAAGGAAGTCACCGTCGGCACTTACCGTAATAACTTCATTCTCAAGAGAGGTGACATTATATCTGATGCCGAAAGAGAAGTTCTCACTTAGTTGGTCGTTATATCCTATGGCGAATTCAAACCCCTTGTTCTCGACGATTCCTGCATTGATTACCGGCGGACCCGATCCCGGAGCATTGGCGCCCAGAATACCGGAAACCTGTGGGACTACAAGGAGGTCTTCTGTACGCCTCTGGAAGTAATCTGCAGTAATATCGATCTTGTTTTCCCAGAAACGCAAATCAAGACCAACGTCAATGGTTTTTTGTTTTTCCCATCGAATTTCAGGGTTGGCAACCGCGCCTATTGCTGAACCAAATACGAGCTCGTCATCAATTACGTAAGTACCTTCACCGTTCAGTAAAGAAACATACCTGAAGTCAGGAATCCTGTCGTTACCGAGGATACCATAAGAGGCTCTTACCTTAAAGAAGTTAAGGAAGTTGCTGTTCTCGAGAAATGGCTCCTGGCTGATAATCCATCCAATAGACCCTGAGGGGAACCAACCGAATTTATTCTCCGGACCAAACTTGGTGGATCCGTCTCTCCTGATTACAGCTGAGAGTAAATACTTTCCTTTGAAATCGTATTGCAGTCGGCCAAAATATGACAACAGTCTCGAATCGAATGTTGCATTTCCGTTGGGAAAAAGATTCTGCACATCACTGGCCTGATCAATACTTGCATTATTGTAGTCATTCCCGGGCACATCAAACCCGACAAACCCGCTGAATGAACCACTCGTTTT
>JBFKFP010000106.1:0-9877 GCA_041618535.1 Flavobacteriaceae bacterium | reverse complement strand
TTGGCACTGTTAGTGATGAATCAGGGGCTTTTACTCTGGTGTATGATGAAGAGTTAATCGGGATAAGGGACATTTTGCAGATTTCTGCCATTGGTTACGAAACAATCAAGGTAAGTTCCAATCAGTTGGTCAGGCTTCTGACCAATACAAATAAGATTTTCATAAAGCCCAAACCCGAAGTGCTTGAAGAGGTATTTATTACAAATGAAAAATTGAAAACCGTTTATCTGGGTAATCCGGAAATGGACAGGTCGGCAATGGGGTATTGGAAGGATAAAAATGCGCTTGGGGGTGAGATTGCGACAGTCCTGGATATTAAGAAGAAAAATACCAAATTAAAAAAGCTCTCCTTCACAGTGGTCGAAAACCGGAGTGACAGCCTTAAAGTAAGGATCAACCTGTATGATTATAAGCAAGGTCTTCCAGGGCCAAAATTAGTGAATACCAATATTTTTCATACGGTAAGTTCTGGAGATTCTCTGGTCACCATTGATCTTGAAAAACATAATATCAGCTTAGACCGGGATTGCGTAATAGGAATCGAATTGCTTCAGGTATATGGAGATATAATAGAATTTGCAATTTCCGGGAAGAAAGGACGTGGAATCTCCTTTAAACGATATGTAAGCCAGGATAAATGGAGCAGGAATTCGAAGATCGGAATGAATTTTGGAATAGAAGCGGGTATCCCGGTTAAGGCGGGAGAAGAGGTGATCAATCAGAGAGATAAACCTGAGCGCATTACCATTTACTGGAATAACTCAACCCTGGATGAAGGCCGCAATCTGTCTAAGGAAATTTCATTCCTGAAAAGTTATCTGAATGCTCTGGAAAATGTTCAGGTAGAGTTGATCCTTTTTAATGTATCACTTTCAGAACCTAAGATGTTTACGATAAGAGACGCAGATTCGGATAACTTGATTGATTACCTGAAAGACATCAGCTATATTGGTGCTTCAAGCTATGCTGATGTTCTGAGGGAAAATAACTTTAATGCCGACGCCGCATTGCTGTTCGCCAATGGCAAGTCGATTCTATCACCATTAGACCCCGCGGTCTATATTCCACTTTTTACAGTTAATTCGAGTTCTGAAGCCGACCATTACAGTTTACAGCAAGCGGCAAATTATGCGAGCGGTCACTACCTGAATTTAAACCGGGTAAGTGTAAAGGAGGCAGTAGGACTTGCCCTTAACGAAATTGAAGACAACGATTTTTATAATAGTACAGACCGCGAGTCAAGGCTAGTTTACGGAAAGGTCTTTACCGTCTCCGGACCAATACAGGGGGCGACTGTCAGGCTGAAAGGATCATTTATCGAGACCGAAAGCGACGTAGATGGGTTTTTCGAGATTGAAGCCGAGGCGGAAGATATCCTTACGGCCTCATTTATGGGTATGAAATCGCGGGAGGTATTGGTTCTGAATCCCGAAAGTGTTCCAATTCTTTTAAAGCCCGAAGGCGAACTTTTAGATGAAGTAGAATTAATAGGGGGACGTCCGAAAGAAGAAGTTATTGAGACCGGTTCGGGTTCCCGTGATTCGAGATCATTGGGTTTCAGTGCCGACATGATCACCTCTGAAGATATAGGACCCCAATACAATAACCTGGCCGATGTGATAAGGGGACGGTTTCCCGGTGTAGATGTAGCCGGATTGAACGTGGCCTATAACACGCCACGGTATATCATCCGCGGTGGAGGGGGATCACTCAATATAGCTTTTGCCATGTTTGACATAGATGGAAATTTATATGGTTCAGACCAGGCAATTCCTCCGGTTGACCCTCAAAACATCGAAAGTATAACCGTTCTCAGATCCATAGTTGCAACCAACCGATATGGTCAAATGGGGCGAGGAGGAGCCATTGTTATTCGAACAAAAACACTTTCGGGCCCTGATGGCGAGACCTTTGAATCGGCATTGGTTAAAGGGAATGATTATCTAGAAGAGGGAATACCGATCTTGAATGAAAGTGAAAAGGAAAAACCGGCCTATCTGAAGTTGCTGGAGAAAGCTAATAGCTTCGAGGAGGCGAAACTGTTTTTTAATCGTCTCAGGCAAATGGAAAGCAACAAGACCGTTCCATTTTTCCTGGATTCTTCTGAATACTTCAGACGTTGGGATCCTGATTTTTCCTATTCGGTCCTTTCCTCTATCGCTTCAATTGCAGAGAGCAATCCCAAGGCTTTAAAAACATTGGCTTTTAAACTTGAGGAGCTGGGTAAGGTGTCTGATGCGTTATTTATTTACGAGAGATTGGTAGAACTTCGCCCCAAACATGAGCAATCTTATCGTGACCTGGCGCGGATATATGCTGAAAATTATCGTTTTTCCGATGCGATGGATCTCTATAAGCTTATGCTCGCTAATGCGATAGAAGGGGTTGAATTTGTTGGTCTTCAAAGGACTATCGAGAATGAATTGATGCATTTGCTGGCTTTTCATCGCTCTAAGCTTGATTATTCCGATCTTCCAAATGATCTGAGGACGGCCGATTTCAAGTATGACCTTCGTTTGGTTTTTGACTGGAATGATCCGAACGCAGAATTTGAATTGCAATTTGTTAATCCGCAAAAGAAGTTTTTTAACTGGAGTCATACCCGATTCCTCAGTGAAGACAGGATGCGCGATGAAATCACCTATGGTTACAATACAGAGGAGTTCATAATAGATGATGCTTATCCCGGAGAATGGATCATAAATGTCAGGTATCTCAGGGATGATCCGGAAACAAATCCAACTTACCTCAAGTATACTGCCTACCAGAAATACGGTCTTCCTGAGGAAACCAGGACAATTAAGGTAATCAAGCTCTATGAACATCAAACTAAGGTCACACTTGATGTTTTCAGATTGGATTAGAATCGGGCGCTAAAGTAAATCAAGAGCAGTGATTCTTATAAAGCCCTGTATAAGAAGGATATAATCTAACTTTTAACCTTTTCTAAATATTTTCGAACCCTAAAATTCGTAGCTTTACTAGAGAAAAATAAAAGCTATGAGAAAGTCCGTTCTATTACTGCTGAGCTTTTTGCCCTTTGGTGTTTTTCCTCAGTACCAAATAACCATTCAGGCAACTGTGATAGATGAGGAAACAAAAAATCCCATTCCTTTTGCCAATGTTGAATTCCAGAATACTCCACTCAACAGGGTCACTGACGAAGACGGTGCCTTCAGGCTTTCCTTCAATGAATATACGATAGATGAAGACGATATTTTCGAAGTCTCTGCCTTTGGTTACCAGGCCCAGGATATCTCAGCCGAAAGATTTTACAAGTTCCTGACCAATACGAACAGGATCTACCTCCGTCAAAAGGATGGAATAGACAGGACACAAAATCCTGATAAACTAAGGTCAACCCCAAAACAGATGAAATCCTTGTTTGGAACAGTAAGGGTTCAGAATATTCCTGTACAGGGAGCGAAGGTAAGTATCAAAAATTCCTTTCAGGAGACGAGGACCGGAACAAACGGCGCTTATGCGTTAGATGCCAAGGCAGGGGACATTCTAAAGGTGAGATTCCTGGGAACGGTAACCCGTGAAATCGAGGTGAAATCACTTGGGGAATTGAATATCGACCTGGTTTCGGATGGAGAATTGCTCGATGAGGTTTACCTGTCTGGCAGAAATGTGGAAAAACCGAAGGTAGATCTCGGGTATAACGGCAAGAAGACCTTTGATGAGATCACCTATTCAGCAAATATTATTGGTCAGGACGCAGTTAAATCAAATTACTACCAGTTATCGGACCTCTTGCGAGGACGAATGGCCAAATTGGCCTATAACAGGAATGCCAGTTTCTTTCTGCAAACCGATCTGATCTACGATATAGACGGAATGATCTTCTCTTCTCTTGGAGGTGTGCAGTTGCCGTTTATAGATCCTCAGATCATTGAAAGCGTTACCGTTTTAAATTCTTTGACAGCCACTCATAAATATGGCACCATAGGTCGTGCGGGTGTAATCGTCATCAGGACCAAGAATATGGGTTTTGATAAACCTCTACAGGAAAAACCCAAAGCCCTGGTTGAGGGAAATAATTACAGGGAGTCTGTTATCCTGATTGAGGGAAGTCACAATTCCGAGATCGGCAAATCTCTAAAAAAAGCTAATACCTTTGAAGCTGCAAAGTCCATTTTTGCCGATTACATGGGACAGATTGTCCAGCCAGGTGTTGATTTATATTTTAACGCCTCCGACTATTTCAGGCGCTGGGACCTGGATCACTCTGTAAGCTTGTTGGAGAAAGCGGGTGAGTTGGGCTATAACAATTCAAAGGCATTGCGCGGACTGGCCTTTAAGTATGAGGAGCTCGGGCTGCACAAAAAAGCGAAAGAGGTCTATCAGCGAATAGCGGTATTAAGTCCGATGGAGGCACAGACCTATATGGATTTAGCCAGGACGTATAAATACAACGGTAATTTTCAGCAAGCCCTTGATCTTTTGAAAATGATGATGTCTAATAAAAGAGCAGGTGTTGATTTTACAGGTCTTCGTAATTCCATTGAAAATGAGATCAAACATATACTTGCTTTTCACAGAGGTAAGGTTAAATATGACGATCTACCGAACGACTTGCGCACCGCTGATTTCAAATACGATGTAAGGGTGGTGTTTGAATGGAATGATCCCTATGCCGAGTTCGAATTGCAGTTTGTAAATCCGGGGAAGCAGTTCTTCACCTGGAATTATAAAAAACAGCACAATACCCAGCGTATGATGGATGGGATCACCAACGGATTTGCATTTGAAGAATTCATCATCGATGATGCCCCCCAGGGAGAATGGATAATCAACCTCAAGGCGAAAAAGGAAGAAGAGGATATAAACCCCACTTTCTTCAAGTATACGGTTTATACTGATTACGGGCTTCAGACGGAAACACAGGAAACAAGGGTAATTCAGCTGGCTGACCAGAGTGAGAAAGTTACTATAGACCGCTTGAAATACGAATAAAAAAAGAGCCTCTTCAGAGGCCCTTTCTCAACTAACTAATACCTAAGTACATAATAACCCTTAATTGGGGGTCTTTTAAAATTTGAAGGATTCGGTGTATTTGTTGTGTCCGTCGGTGACCACAAAACGCAGAACGTCGTCTTTAGCCTGCGAGAAATCATAGATTCGGCCGGTATTCTTGAAGGTTTCAGTAAAGATCAATTCGTTTCTCTCATTATAGACCTTGATCATTAACTCTTCTTCTTTAAAAGCCATTTTTGATACATAGATCAGGTTACCCCTGTTCATCATAACGGGCTTGAATGTCTCGTAAGTTTTACCGAATACTACCCGGACAGGCTGATTTGCATCGGCGTCAAGGTTCTTGGTAAAATCTGAAAGCATCTCTACCTTGAAGATTTGATACTCGATCTTATGCTCATAGATCTTCTCAATGATATAATCTCCGCTGGGAAGATGGTCCAACTGGAAGAGGTCTGAAAGTGTTTGATTTGCCTTCATCTTTCCTCTCAGGACTACTTTACCCCTTGAGTTTTTGATCAATACTCTGACTTTTTTTGACACCTCCACCACTTCTGTCGAAAGTAATGTGGTTTGATTTGGGATCGTGTTGAATCCACTGGTATAAAGTGCTCCAAGCATTAATACCATTAACTGTACGTTTTTGATTGTTTTCATAATTATGTGAATTTATTGTTCAACGGGGCAAATATCCGAAGAGATTAAGACCTCAAAAACATGGGATTTGACCTATTTGTATGTAAAATTAACCGGAGATAGTAACGATCTGGATAATAAGGTTAAAATAGAACATAAAGTGGTTAAGATTGAATAGCTTTGCCAAAAATGGGCAAATTAATTTTGAGAAGACATGTCAGAAATGGTCATTAAAAAGCCTTCATACGAGAAAGTTAGTCCTGAATTCGGAAATTCCATCCTGGTAAAGCAGAATGTGAAGAATTTGAATTCGAGGAATTCCTTCTGGCATTTTCACCCGGAGCTGGAGCTTGTTTATGTGAACAAGGGTAAGGGAAAACGGCATATCGGAAGTCATCTGTCTTACTTCAATAATAGTCAGCTTATCCTTATTGGATCTAACCTTCCACACAATGGATTCACAGACCGGCTTACGGCCGAGGGCAAGGAGACCCTAATACAATTTAAGCCCGAGATATTTGGTGAGGCTTTCATGAAATTGCCCGAAATGGATCATATAAGCCACCTGTTCACAAAAGCTAAGAAGGGTATATTATACAAACCGGAAACAAAACAGCGCATAGGTCCTAAAATAGAAGCACTTGCGGGCAAGGATAATTTTGGCAGGCTTGTGGGGTTGCTGGAGATTCTCAATGACCTTGCGAGGGCAAAGGATTATGAGCTGCTTAACGTAAACGGATTCGCTTTAGAGGCAGAAACCCAGGACAATTCTAAAATCGATTCCATTTTTGACTACGTTAACAGTAATTTCAAAGAATCCATTTCATTGGCGGAAATTGCCGATGTGGCCAATATGACCGTTCCGGGATTTTGCAGGTACTTTAAAAAAGTAACGGGTAAGACCTTCACGAATATGGTTAACGAATACCGTATTGTTCATGCCACTGAACTGCTGGCTGAAAGCAAAAGCAGCATAACGGATATCTGTTTCAAGTGTGGCTTTAATAATTTTTCTCATTTCAATAAGTGTTTTAAGGATTTTACCGGTAAGACCGCATCACAATACCGCAAGGAAATGAAGCGGATGATAGAGTAAGGACGTTTCTACATTTTGTAGCCATCGATTGGCCTGTCTGTCGCTATATTTGATTTCATTTCCATCTTCTTATGCATATTCAGAAAGGCAGAGGGGCTCAACTGGCTCTGAACAATCGATTCTCTGAACTCAAACATGAATTGAGGGATGATTATTTGAATCACTGCATGCAGGAGAATGAAACTGTACGCGACTCCCAGACCATTTATAAGGAAGTTTTTCCCAAGTCGATCGTGAATAAGATAACCAGCCCTGATGTGGGGATGGCTTATTCGATGAACCCTTACCAGGGTTGTGAACATGGCTGCATTTATTGTTACGCCAGGAACACACATGAATTCTGGGGATATGGACCGGGGCTTGATTTCGAGAGCAGGATCCTTGTGAAGCGCAATGCGGCGAGGCTACTGGAGGATAAGATCAGAAGGAAGAGTTGGGAGGCAAGGACTATTGTCATGTCGGGCAACACAGATTGCTATCAGCCTGCTGAACGGTCGTATAAAATAACCAGGGAATGCCTGGAGGTTTTCCTCCGCTACAGGCACCCCGTCGGTATCATTACCAAAAATGCATTGGTCCTTAGAGATATCGACCTGATAAACGAGCTCAACAACTATGGCTTGATATCAGTTAGTATTTCTATTACCTCACTTTCCGAAAAAACAAGGAGATTGCTGGAACCAAGAACCGCTACCATTAAAAAAAGGCTTAACACGGTAAAAAAGCTGAGTCAGCATGGCATCCCGGTGAACGTTATGATGGCGCCAATAATCCCGTCTATCAACAGCCACGAGATATTGAAATTAGCCAAGGCAGCTGCCGACGCCGGAGCGATGAGCATAGGACATACCATGGTAAGGTTGAATGGGGCTATCGGGCTAATTTTCTACGACTGGATAAAAAAACATATGCCGGGAAAAGCGAACCGCGTAATGCGACAGATAGAGTCCTGCCACGGTGGAAACCTTAATGACAGTCGATTTGGTGTACGTATGAGGGGCGAGGGAAAAATAGCGGATCAGATCAATGACATGATGGGCCTCGCAAAACGAAAGTATTTTAAGAACAGTAAACTTCCGGTTCTCAACACCGATCTCCACGAACTTTATAAGGACGATCAGTTGAAGTTATTCTAAGCGATCGATTTATAAAAGACGATTTTCGTCTGGCCTTTATCGTTGGTATATACCTTGGTGATATCAAAGCCTCGTTTCAAATTCAGCATCATCATCGGCTTGAAGCGGTTCATGGATTTGGTTTTCAGCTGTTTGAATCCTTTCTCCCTTGCCCATTTCTCCTGTATCTCAGCAAGCCGGTTTCCGATACCTCTTCGCCTGAATTCAGGATCAATACCACCGATCCAGCTGTAAAAGGTTTGATCTAAAATTGGATACCCGATCTTAAAACCGATGACCCTGTCTCCATGTCTGGCAATTATAATGAGCAGATCGGCATGAGATTTTACGCGCATCCTGAAGAAATCGTCATCAGCATCATTGAACAGCCGGTTATAAATCGACAGCAGATCCTCCATGACATCGCTGCATGGGACCTCATTGATTAGTTCATATTTGATCTCATCTTTGGCCATCCCATTCTGAATAGAATTCATCGAGAAATCGCTCCATGAAACGATGCCTTTTTTCACCCATTTCTTTCGCGGTTCTCGTATGCATTTTGTTTTTTAAGAGCAAAAGTTTTTCGTAAAAATGATTGATGGTAGGTGCAGTTGAATTCTTATACTGAACCTTGGTCATATCCAGATCAGGCTTTATTTCCGGATCGTACAGGGGACGATTTTTAAATCCTCCATAATTGAAACATCGGGCAATTCCAATGGCACCTATGGCATCGAGCCTGTCGGCATCCCTAACAACATGCAATTCTATCGATTCCCTATCGGAAGTATTTTCAAAGGAATTTTTAAAGGATATGTTTTCAATGATATGAACCACATGTTTAACAAAATCTGGTGAGACGCCCTGATTTTCAAGAAAAGCCCTGGCTCTTCTCGGTCCAACAGATTCGTCCCCATCATGAAATTTAGAATCAGCAATGTCATGTAAAATGGCACTTACTGCCACTATTTGGAGATCGGCATTTTCAGCCTTGCCTATTGCGAGAGCAGTATTAAGTACCCGCTGTGTATGGAACCAGTCGTGTCCCCCTTCGGCAGATTGAAGCTGATCTTTGGCAAATTCAATCGCTGACTTTACCAGTGGCGTTTCAAGAATTTGAGAGTTGCTCATTTATAACCTTTTCAATTTCGGTGAGTTGCTCGGAAACAAGATGAGGGTTAGCCTCAATTGGCCGATGCACCATTAATTTGATATGGGCGCCGAGACCCATTGGAAATTTTCCAAACTTCAGCGTTTTCCATGAATTTTCAATCGACAGAGGGAGGATCAAGGCCCCCGGCATCTTCCTGATCAGGGTTTCCAATCCTTTTTTCTTAAATGGCTTGACCTTTCCATCCCGGGACCGGGTCCCTTCAGGGAAGATCACTGCCCCCCAATTGTTGTTCTTAACCCTCTCAGCAAATTCATTGATGGCCTTTAAAGATTGAACAGGATCTTTGCGGTCTATAAGGACCGATCCTCCATGCCTCAAATTATAAGATACAGAAGGAATTCCTCTTCCGAGTTCTTTTTTGCTTATAAACTTCGGATGATGTCTTCTCAAGTACCAGATAATTGGAGGAATATCATTCATGCTCTGATGATTGGCCACGATGATAACGGCCGTGTCATCGGGGATATGAAATTCATTGCTAAATGAATAGCGGGTTCCAAGGATGTGAGTACAGCGCATCAGGCATAAATTCAATATACAGACGCTTCTTTTATGAGCGCTGTAGCCAAATGCATTGAGGCAGATCCATTGGACCAGATGGAATATCAATAGGGTGATTCCGAAGAACAACAAATAAATAAGCGTGAGCGGATATGCCAGGACTTTTTCCATCAGTCCGTAAAATTAAACATAAAAAAACCACGCCGAAGCGTGGTCATAAAAATCTTATATTGAATTAACAGTATTCGTTGAAAGCGTCCATCAGGTTTTCGGCAATCATTTCAGCCGGGCGGCCTTCAATATGATGACGTTCAAGCATATGAACAAGCTCTCCGTCTTTAAAAAGGGCCATGCAAGGTGAGCTTGGCGGGA
>JBFKFP010000105.1:0-9923 GCA_041618535.1 Flavobacteriaceae bacterium | reverse complement strand
GAGATACCTGGAATCAATCACACCACCAACTATACAGTTGTAAAATACAAGTTTTCCTCCCCACGGTAAATCTATTTCTTCCTTACCTCTAATATTGAATCCTTGAGGTTCTGGCATGCCTTCATTATACGGTTCGATTTTCATATGAACCTCTCCAAACTGACCCGCTCCTCCAGATTGCTTCTTATGTCGGTAACTCGAAGATGCAGATCGCTGAATAGTTTCCCTGTAATTGATCTTCCTTTTCTTAAAGCCTGCCTCTACCCCATAAATATTTTTCAATATCCATTTTATTGTCGATAAATGAAGCTCTCCCTGGCAACCTAATAACTGCTGCTTCGATTCGTTTGAATAGGTCAGAACAACAGTAGGATCCTGACTGTGAACCTTCTTTAAGGCTTCAAATAATTTTTCTTCATCATTCTTATTAACAGCGAAAACAGCCTTGGTAATCCTCGGAGCTGGATATTGAATAGGTTTGATGGTTATTTGCTCCTTGCCGGCATATAAACTATCGTTGGTTTCGGTATCCTTCAACTTCAACGTAGCACCGATATCTCCAACCGTTAGTTTTTCCACCGTTTCACGCTTTTTACCATCCATGATGAATAACTGGTTGATAATCTCTACATCTCCGGTGCGGGAGTTAGTAAGTCTGTCATTTAATTTTATTTCTCCAGACTTCACTTTAAAATAAGTGACCTGACCGAGATTTTGAAGGTGCAATGTTTTAAAAACAAATAAAGAAGTGGGAGCATCAATCGTTGGATTGACCTCTTGCCCCTCAATACTTTGCTCAGGTTTTAAATCAGCTGCCGCAGGTGCTACATTATCTATGAATCCCATCAAGCGTCCTGTACCCATATCATTAATAGCGGATACACAGAATACCGGAAACAACTCATGATTCAACATCCCTGCTTTAATACCCTGTCGCATTTCATCCTCGTTGAGTGTCCCTTTTTCGAAAAACAATTCCAATAGCTCCTCATCATTCTCAGCAGCTTTCTCTACTAATTCATTATGCAGCATTTCTGCTCGATCTTTCTCCGAATCAGGGATTTCCAATTTTTCGGGTTTTCCCCCTTCAGGTTTAAACTTATAGCATTTCATCTTGAGGACATCAACGATACATTGTGCCCCATCGAGTTTGATCGGATATTGTATCATTACAGCATTATTTCCTACCAGACGCTTGGTGCTGTTAAAACTGTCATCAAAATTAGCCATAGGGTGATCGATCTGATTGATCACGAATAACGTGGGTTTGTTATACCGATCGATATAGTTCCAGATTATTTCTGTACCGATCTCAACCCCAACCTTTGCATCAATAACAGTTACTATGGTATCTGACACCCTTATAGATGAAATTATCTCTCCAATGAAATCATCCAGCCCGGGCGTATCGATTATGTTGATCTTGTAGTTGCGCCATTCCGTATGAAGAGGAGTGGCAAAAACCGAGGCCTGGCGCTCATGTTCTATGGGATGAAAATCCGATACCGTATTTTTATTTTCAGTTGTACCTCTTCTGTTGATTAGGCCCGCCTCGAACAACATGGTTTCTGCCATTGTTGTTTTACCCGAATTATGCGCGCCAACGAAAACCACATTTTTAATGTGCTTATCATCAAATACTTGCATAGTGTATTTTTTATTAGGCTAAGTGGTAGGACTTCAGAAATGGAAAAAAATCAATCCTTCCTAAAATCAGAAGGTGACAACATTCAACTAAATATAATAATTTAATTTGAGTTGAGTCTATTGTCACCTTCAAATAATTTCACTTATCGTTATGTTTAATTTTTCATTTTTTTTATCGTTGCCTGAGCCGATGCGACACGTGCAATCGGAACGCGGAATGGAGAACAACTCACATAATCCATTCCTACATTATAACAGAATTCCACAGAGCTGGGTTCTCCACCATGCTCTCCGCAGATACCGACTTTAAGTTCGGGTTTTACGCTTCGTCCTCTTTCTGTTCCCATAGTCACCAACTGGCCGATCCCTTCCTGATCCAATACTTCGAACGGGTCATGCCTTAAGATTCCCTCTTTTAAATAAATAGGAAGGAATTTACCTGCGTCATCCCTGGAATATCCGAATGTCATTTGTGTCAGGTCGTTCGTGCCGAATGAGAAGAAATCCGCATGCTCAGCGATTTTGTCAGCTACCAATACGGCTCTCGGAATTTCAATCATTGTACCTACCTTATAGTCAATATTAGTGCCTCTCTCCTCAAATAATTCCTGGGCGGTATTATCGATCAGAGTTCTCTGGTTTATGAATTCCTCAACTGTTCCAATCAATGGAACCATAATCTCCGGTCTTGCATCCACCCCTTTCTCCTTCAGATTTAGAGCAGCCTCCAGTATTGCTCTCGCTTGCATTTTAGTTACCTCGGGATAGGTCACTGCCAATCTGCATCCTCTATGCCCAAGCATTGGATTGAATTCATGAAGTTCGGCCACTTTGTTTTTAACTGCCTGTATATTGACCCCCATTTCCTCTGCCAACTCTTTTTGTGTGGTCAGTTGATGAGGTAAAAATTCATGAAGTGGTGGATCGAGTAACCTCACGGTAACAGGCAATCCTTCCATAGCCTCAAAAATTCCTTCAAAATCAGCCCGCTGCATGGGCAGCAATTCATTTAATGCGCGTTGTCGACCTTTTAACGTATTCGCTAAAATCATCTCCCTCATTACCTTTATCCTGTCCGACTCGAAAAACATGTGCTCGGTTCTTGTTAAACCGATTCCCTTAGCACCAAACTGCCTCGCCGTCATGGCCTCTTTGGGTGTATCGGCATTTGTCCTGACTCCCATTGTGCTGTAGGTATCAACCATTTGCATCAATTCAGAGAAGTCCTGGTTAAGTTCAGGATCTGATGTCGCGATCTTGCCTTCAAAAATATTTCCGGTTGTTCCATTCAAAGAGATCCAGTCTCCTTCATAATAAACAACTCCGTTAACCGTCATAGTTTTGGTCTTATAATCAATTTGCAGAGCACCGGCACCCGAGATACAACACTTCCCTATACCTCTTGCCACAACAGCAGCATGGGAAGTCATTCCTCCCCTGGCTGTAAGAATACCATTAGCGGTATTCATTCCCTCCAGATCCTCAGGAGAAGTCTCTATTCTTGCAAGAATGGTATTCTTATATTTGCTCGTATCCTGGGCAAAGAAAACCAACTGACCCGTTGCTGCTCCCGGAGAAGCAGGCAATCCCTGGGCAATCTTCTTAGCTCTTTTTATCGCCTCAGGCTTGAATACAGGATGCAAGAGTTCATCAAGTTTCTGAGTTTCCATCCTCATGATAGCCTCCTTTTCATCGATAAGGCCCTCTTTTACCATGTCCATTGCAATCTTGACCATAGCCGCACCTGTTCGCTTTCCATCACGGGTTTGCAATATCCAAAGTTTACCATCCTGTATGGTAAATTCCATATCTTGCATATTCCGGTAATGCTGTTCCAACTGGTGTTGATAGCCGAAAAGCTCAGTGAACATTTCAGGCATTCGCTCCTCCAGAGAGGGATAACTCTCTTTTCTTTCTTCTTCAGATATCTGAGCTAATTTTGCCCAGCGCTGTGACCCTTTTAGAGTTATTTGCTGTGGGGTTCTTACTCCTGCCACAACGTCTTCTCCCTGTGCATTTATAAGATATTCTCCATTGAATAGGTTTTCACCTGTTCCGGCATCCCTTGTAAAACACACACCTGTTCCCGAATTTTCACCCATATTCCCAAAAACCATGGCCTGAACATTTACGGCTGTTCCCCAATCTGCCGGATAATTATGCATTCTTCGGTAATAAACAGCTCTCTCACCATTCCAACTCTTGAAAACTGCAATAACAGCCAACCATAGCTGCTCCCAGGGATCCGTAGGAAAATCTATGCCGGTTCGCTTATGGATCACCTCTTTAAAATCATAAACGAGATCCTGAAGATCCTGAATGGTGAAATCAGTATCTAATTCTATATGTCTTTTTTCCTTTAAATGATCAATGATCTCCTCAAAAGGATCCATATCTTCCTTTGATACAGGTTTTACTCCTAAAACCACACCTCCGTACATCTGGATAAATCGTCTGTAGGAGTCCCATGCGAACCTATCATTGGATGTTTTCTTGGCCAATCCTAAAACTGCCTCATCATTTAGACCTATATTTAATACAGTGTCCATCATTCCTGGCATTGAAACCCTGGCTCCGGATCTTACCGAGAGCAGAAGAGGATTATTATTATCTCCAAACTCGGTTCCCATATCCTTCTCAATAGATGCGACGGCTTTCTCAACTTCTTCTTTTAAAAATTCGATAACATCATCTTGACCCAGTTCATTATACTCGGTGCAAACCTCGGTGGTAATTGTAAATCCTGGCGGAACCGGTATACCCATACTACTCATCTCAGCCAGGTTGGCTCCCTTACCTCCCAGTAAAAATTTCATTGTCCGATCTCCATCGGTACGTTGACCTCCGAATCGATAAACTCTGGTCTTTTGTGCATTCATGATTTCCATGGTAATAACTTCTGTTGTTAATATGGGCTAAAATTACTTTTATTTAGAACCGATTTTAATGACTTAAATCATATTCTGTCAATAAATACTCCCTAAGGCATCCGCGCTAAATAGCTCACGGGTCAGAAATAAAAAAGACTGAAAAAACCAGTCTATTCCGGCTTCTCCAGTCTTTTCTAATCCGACTGATTCGGATAAGATTCCAGTACTAGGCAGGCATCTCTTCCTTATCCTTTTTGCGATAAATCTTCTCGATCATATCAGGCATTTTTTCAAATGCGGCCGACAAACCATGAGCTTTGCCCGCTTCAAGGAAATTGATTTCATCCTTCCTGGTCACAAGGAATCCAATGGGTTCAATTCCGACTCCGGCTCCTGCTCCAACGCCTTCACGTCTTACAGATTTAGGCTCAACACCTTCGCCGCCGCCAGAACCAAATCCCATACCAACTTTAATAACAGGTACACATTTGAATTCTCCTAATTCAAACTGTTCTCCAACCACAGTTTCAGTCTTCGCTTCTGTTTGGATGAAGTCTGTGATCTGCTTTAGTAATTCCTCAAAATGTAAGTTCATAAATGATGTTTTATTGTTCTACGAATATTTTCAAAAATTTTATAGGTCGGCCCTGTACATCCATAATCAGTCGATTATATCCTAAAAAATTCACCCTAAAACCTCCAAACCTGAAATTCAATAATTCAAAGAGCGGGTATAATTTTGCATTTCTAACGGGATCACCTGTATCGATATTTAAGTAAAATTCCCTGACCTCGAGAGCCCGTAAAACCTTAAGTAATTTTTCAATTTTTATGTTCTTACCAATTGATTTGTATTTAGAGGTCTTCTTTTTCTTTGCTTTTTTGCTGAAAAAAATCCGATCGATGATACTTATGGGCTTAAACCGAATTCCAACCAATCTAAAATCCATCAAAAGGATTTCCTCTTCATCATATTTGAATTCGACCGCCATCCACCAAGCCTGGGATATCCGGTAAGTGTTGAGATCGGTGTTTATATAAATGTGAACCGGAGTGAACATTACAGCGATCACGACCATGAAAAGGAGCAATATTATGACAGCAAGGATCATCGGGAATCAAACGATCTAAATAATTGATTCCTACAGACATAAACAATGATTTTGATCAGTAAAAGGAAAAAAGAACTAACAATTTTACTCCATTTTCTATGGACGAGTCGGTTTATGTATCTGTGGTTCGTTTGAGGATGCCTTTATCACCCACTTGTCGTCGTAAATGGACTTATATATGAGCTCATACTCAAAGTCATTCTCATTGAGCTCCTGGATGATATCAAGGAAAGTAAGATAGCTGTAATCATCTCCTCCTACTCTGAGAATATTCCTGGTTCCCCCTGAAACCAATGCGAATCCCGGTTCAACAATGGTGTAGTTCATAATATGGATACTGTCCATCTCCGTAAATTGGTCAAGTAAGAAATCCTGAAATTCCATATCATAAGTCTTCCCTCTGTAATATATTTTTCTCGACTCTACTATTGCGGGCCCTACACCGTGATTTACAAAGTCAATTGAAAACGTCTTGTTTTCGCTATTGTTTGAAGTTTCCAGGAGTAGATATGGCATAACCGACAAATGGCTCTGGGTGTCAATAATATTAGTTTGACGTATAAATATGATCAAGGTGAGTGTGCTGATGAATATGGCCGTCATTGCAACTATTTTATCTGTTGACCAAAATTTTTTTCGCGCCATGTAAATATGTTTTGAGTTCTATAATTAGCTAATTTTTATAACGGGAGATAATTGTGAACTTACGCTTGGTGTTTATAAAATATACACCTGTTAATAAAATCATGGCCGCTATGACTGATTGCAACGTGATCTGTTCATCCAGAAAATACCAGCCAAGTAATAAAGCGATAATGGGGTTCACATAGGTTGAAGTGGCTACCTTTTCCGGAGAAACCCGCTTCAAAAGATAATTAAATGATGTAAATGCCACAATGCTTCCGAAGATGATCAAGAGTAGCATGGACCACAAAACCGGTTCAGACCATTCGTTCATTGGCTTCCATTCCTCACCAAATATCCAGCTCCCCAGGATCAGCATCAATCCTCCGGTGAACATCTGGAATCCTGTATTGATGAAATAATTGCGTGGGAGGTCAGCTTTCGCGACAAACAGGCTGCCATATCCCCAGCTTAACATGCACATGAAGATCATGATTATTCCTAAAATCGCGTTCTCCTGGGTAACTATCTCTTTCTGACCTACCAAAAGATAAATCCCGATCACACCAAGGACGACACCAAAAACCGACATCGCCTTTATCCTTTTTCCCTCTAAAATCCGCATCAGGAGGAGTACCACCAGAGGCTGTGCAGAAATTTCCAAAGCTGCGAAGCCACTATCAACAAATTTCAATGCCCAGACTACCACCCCATTTCCAAAAGAAAGGAACAGGAAACCCGCTATTGCGGTATTCTTCAACTGCCGGATGGTTATCCTTAAAGAGTGACCCAGGACCTTCGCTATAATGAAAATAAGGACTCCCGCAATTGTGAACCTGATCCCGGCCAGCATAAACGGGGGTAATTCACCTACCGCGATCTTATTTAAAAGGTAGGTGGATCCCCAGATTACATAGATCGAAAAAAAGGAAAGAAAGATTAAAGCAACAGAATTTGATTTGCTCATGTGCAGCGCTAATTCAGTGCGAAGCTACAAAAATAAGTCTGTTAATCCATCTCTAGGGTAAGCTGTCTTTTTTGCGCGTAAAAGGTACGAACCTGACCGGCAGCCTATCCCTAACAATAAGTTTGCCTTTTCGTTTCTTAATGAGTTGTAATGAACGAATATCGCGATGTGGCCCGACCGGGATTATCATTTTGCCTCCTTCTGACAACTGATCGATAAGCGGTTGGGGAATTTCCTCAACAGCAGCGGTGACGATAATCGCATCGAAGGGAGCCTCCTCCGGCCAGCCTCCGTAGCCATCTCCAATTCTGACATTTACATTATTATATCCTAGCCTTTTTAGCCTTTCCTTAGCCTCGAGGCCAAGTGGCTCCACAATTTCAATCGTATAAACCGAATCGACGATCTGGGCGAGAACGGCAGCCTGGTAACCTGATCCCGTCCCTATTTCAAGGACCTTATCTGTTGACGAAAGCCTTAATTCGGAAGTCATAAATGCCACGATATAGGGTTGGGAGATGGTTTGTTTATGGCCTATTGGCAGGGGGCTGTCCATATATGCGGATGACCTTAAACCCAAAGGGACAAATTCATGCCTTGGGACTGACCTCATAGCTCTCAAGGTTGTCCTGTCAAGAATTCCGCGTCCTTCAATCTGCTGGGAAACCATTTTCTCCCTGGCCGATTGAAATCTATCCTGAGAATGAGAACATGAAAAAACAAACAGGATTAATATGCAGGATATTTTCCTCATAACATTGTTTTCACTAAGTTACAAATTCAAAGAAGCAGCTCAAAAAAGCTGCTTCCTGTATTTTATTCTTTTTTCTGATTCCCGGAATCCATCTCCGCCATCATAGCCCTTGCGTTCTTCCCTGTAGGCCCATCCGGGTCCATCTTTATGGCTTTGTTATAATATTCCTTTGCCTTTTCCAGATCACCGGCTTTCCAGTAGCCCTCTGCCAGGCTGTCCCAGCAATTCGGCGAATCAGGGAATAGTTTGGTATTAAATTCAAATACAAAGATCGCTTCCTTGATCTGTCCGCTGCTGATCAACCGGTACCCTGCATCATTCAGGTTAGCTTCAAAGTCGAAAAATCTATACCTTGGATCATTGACCATTTCAATGGTCTCCTTCTGCAAACGCTCGATCTCTCCGGCCAGGAAAAGATTGGTCATATAGTCCATAGGATCAGTCACAAAATCGTCACCCTTGAACTCAAGTGCCGCCTTAAGCACCGGATCCTGGTTAGTTCTGAATTGCTCAAAGCTCATATCCACAAAAAGATGCGGAGTGGTCCATTCGCCTCCCTCCCACTGTGGCTTGTCCTGCCACCATGCAAAAGACAGATAAGCCGGGATTTTGCTGTTGGGCAGCTCTACCCGGTTATTATCGCCGTAAAAATTGATGTTCTCGCTACTGGGTTCCCCGATAAATACAACATTGGTATAATTGTCGAGCTCATTGACCAGGTTCTGACAGGCAGAGAAGGTTCGCCTTCCGATAAGGACAAATAATTTACCGACCTCGTTGATCTTTTCAGTTTCAATAATTCCGGTGACCACAGCTTTGTTCTTGTAGTTGTTGCCGCCACCATTCAGCCTGACATCGAGTACTAATTTGTCAACGTCATTGTTTTCGATAAAATCGAACAATTTGGAATAAAAGGCAGGAATATTCTCGGATGGATCATCCTGTATCTGGCTTTGCCTGACATAAACCGTTTTGGATTCAGGCAGGTATTCGTAATAATAGATCTTATCGAGGTGATTAAGGTAATTAGGGGTCTTGTCCTGTTCCCGTGCATCCAGCCAATCCCCTTCCTGGATCACAAGACTGTATTGGGTAGGAACCCTCTCCCCTTTAGCCATTGTGGTTATAGACTTATTGAATTTCTCACCATCTTTTTCAAATCCAAGTTCGATTTCAGTAGAAAAGGAATCGATTACTCCCTGTGTATGCAGCACTTCGGTCACGGTAAGGTAAAGCGGTCCATAGGCCTTGAAGAATTGATCATTTTCAGAGGGCACTACCGGGTAGATGGCTTTTAGAGCATCCTCGGTGCTCATATTTCCAATCCGGGTGACCTTCGCACCTAATACATCTGCATGATCTCTATGTGCGCCCTGAACATAAAGCCCGTCATTGAACCAGTAAAAATTCAATGGCAACTGATGAAACGGATAGGGCGAATAACGGAATCCCAAAACTGTATGTCCATATTTGAAAGAAGATACGATCCTGGCCATCCCGATGATGATCTCATGCTGCTCCAGGTTGGGAATGTCTTTGTAAAGCTCTTCCACTGCAGCATCAAACTCGGTTTTTGTGGTCTTTTTAAACAGGAACGGATAGTCCTGGTGAACGGTCTGTTGTAAAAATCGGAGGTCTTCCTGCCATTCTGAAGACGTAAGCACCTCCTGCGCCTGCACAAAAAAAGTGGAGGCGCTAACTAGTAATAGAAGTAAATAACGCATTGTAGTTGATTGATTGATTTTCTAATAAGAGCTTAAAAACGCTCGAATGTTACAGTTATTCGGCAAAAATTATCGGATATGACTGGCCGCGTTAATATCTATGGTGGCACCGGTGGCATGGTCCAAAAGTCCTCCTACCATTAAAGCAACCAGCGGAGCGATGTCGTCGGGCGTAGTCAGCTCATTCAAACCGATTTCATCAAGTACCCTCTTTTCACCGTATTT
>JBFKFP010000104.1:0-9925 GCA_041618535.1 Flavobacteriaceae bacterium | reverse complement strand
CTCGACCTTGTCGGCCACCATAAAGGAAGAGTAGAAACCAAGTCCGAAATGCCCGATAATGCCCGAGCCTTCCAGCTTGTCCTTATACTTGTCAAGGAATTCTTCCGCCCCTGAAAAGGCCACTTCATTGATATATTTTTTAACCTCCTCGGCGGTCATCCCGATTCCCTGGTCTATAACATGCAGGGTTTTGGCTTTCTTATCGATCTTAACCTCGATCTTCGGGTCACCATATTCAACTTTGGCCTCCCCAATCTGGCACAGGTGCTTTAATTTCAAAGTGGCATCTGTAGCGTTGCTTATCAGCTCACGAAGAAAGATCTCGTGGTCGCTGTACAGGAATTTCTTTATTAATGGAAAGATATTTTCAACTGAAACATTGATTTGTCCTTTCATGTCTTTTTATTTTAGGTTCGAACAACAGGGGCATTTCAAAAAAAATACCATTTATGAAAAAGTGACAATCTGACACAAAAAAACCGCCCAATGGCGGTTTTTTATCATCTGCTTCCTGTTTCTTCAGCTTTATTCTTGTTTTTAACATGTTTCTCCAGCCATTGATCCTGTTCCCATAACATGTGTAAAATGGACTCTTTTGCCCTGTATCCATGGCTTTCTTTTGGCAGCATCACGAGTCGTGCGGGAGCACCCAAGCCTTTCAATGCGTTGAAATAACGTTCACTCTGCAGTGGATAGGTGCCTGAGTTATTGTCGGCTTCGCCGTGAATAAGAAGAAGGGGAGTCTTCATCTTATCGGCATGCATGAAGGGTGACATGGTATAATACACCTCTGGTGCTTCCCAATAACTTCTCTCCTCGCTTTGAAATCCGAATGGTGTCAGGGTCCTGTTATAGGCACCGCTCCTCGCAATTCCGGCGGCAAAAAGATTTGAATGTGACAGGAGATTTGCTGTCATAAAGGCTCCATAGGAATGCCCGCCAACCGCAACACGATCCCTGTCGATATAGCCCATCTCATCAACAGCATCTATGGCTGCTTTTCCATTGGCAACCAGTTGCCTTCTGAAACTGTCATTGGGTTCTTCATCGCCTTCACCTATGATTGGGAAGGACGCGTTGTTCAATACCACATACCCTCGGGTTACCCAGTAGATTGGCGATCCATACGAGGGGTAAGTAAATCGGTTTGGGTTGGAAGTAGACTGGGAGGCACTGCTCTTGTCCTTATACTCCCTGGGGTAGGCCCAGAGGATCATCGGGTAAGTTTTTCCCTCCTCATAATCCGTCGGCAGGTACAATGTCCCACTTAATTCCAATCCGTCGTCACGACCATAGGAGATCACTTCCTTGTGTACATCCTGAATGCTTTTAAATGGATTTTCAAAATTGGTGAGCGGGATTAATCCTATGCGTTTTCTGATATTCCTGATATAATAGTTGGGATATTCATTTTTCGATTCTATCCTTACAAGGAATTCCCCTTTCTTAACATCAATGGCATCATAGATATTTTCCAGCTTATCCGTTAGCCTCGACTGGTATAAACGCTCTTTCTTCAAGCTTTTTAAATCTATTTTGTCAACAAACGGGAACTTGCCATCCTTGCTGTAACCGTCACCAATTAGAAATGCTGATTTGCCATCTATCACCAAGCTGTTTTCTCCATATTCATTCTTTGCTGTAACAAATCCTCCCGGGTCGTTATAACGGTCCTGGTAATTCCGGTCCCAGATTGTTATTGGACCCGACTGCGGATCTGACGGATTAAACAGGTAGGCTTTTGTGTTACGCGTATTCCACCAATAGTCGTAGGCGATCGCGGTTTCATTGTTGCCCCATTCCACGGAGCTGAATCGGCCAATTGTTTTCACCAACGGGATAACTTCATCGTCAAATGGTGCCCTGAGCTGAAAGATCTCATCCCTGAATGGGACTTTCACAGCCGGATCCCCATTATCGAGGGCCTCGGCCCAATAAATGGTTGCAGCTTCGTCACTCCTCCAACCCATATCCCGCTTGCCGGTTCTCGCGGCCATAAACCCTTTCGGGAGGTCTTCTATCAGAGGAACTTCAAGCATGGTTTTGACAAACTTTCCGTTTTTATCGTAGATCACTGATTTACTCGGGAAACGATAGTAAGGCACCAGGTATGAAAATGGTTTCTCTATGGTGGTGATCATGATATAGTTCCCGTCTGGTGAGAAATCCATTCCGCTATACATTGCCGTCTCTTTCCAGGGACTCAAATTTCCATTAAGATCAACTTTTAAGAGTTCCGACCTGGCGAGTTGCTCAAAGTTGAATTCGTCATTAGCGTTTTTCAACAGATCCTGGTAGGTACGGTTTTGAGCTTTTATTCCTTCTTCACTTTCTGAAATGGTCGGACCTGATGGAACAGTCTTTATAGGGTCTGTAAGAGCTTTTCGGTCTGATGGAAGCTGCTTTACCAGCAGGCTCCTGCTATCTTTAAACCAGGCGTAGGGACTCCGGACGTTAGCATTCAGTTTTACCCCTTTCAGGGGAGAGGCCAAGGCGGTTTTAAGATCTATAAACCATAATTCCACTCCATCGCCAACTGTATGCGTAAAGGCCACCTTAGATTCATCGGGTGAAAAATTGACATAGGCGATCCTCGGATTTTCAGGCAGACCTTGAACCGTTTGCAGGGCTCCGGCCCGACCCATTCTGATCTTAATGTCATTATAATAGGTTATTCGACTCCCGATATTGGTCTTCGGATTAATTCGCAATCCACCCAGGCGAAGTTCTGTTTCCGACAGCTCCGCTATAGTCTTAAAATTGCTGCGATAAAGGAACAACACTTTTTCGCCTTTGCTGTCCATTCTTACCGATGGTGCCAGGGGGGCTTCAACCAATTCGAGGATTTCATCGGGTGGTTTTTGATAGGTCAAGTTTTGCTGGGAATATGAAAAGCCGGAAGTAAAAAGAAAAAGAATTAACGTTAAAAGTCTCATAATCAAATTTTTAAATTATAATTTGGGTATATTAAGCATGGTCTTGGTAAGGACTAACAAGTTACATTTTTTTCAAGGAGTTTTTAAAGCTGTAGAGCCATTTTTTGAAGGCTGTTTGGGGTCTAAGACTTAAAATTCGAATTATTACATAAACCAGCCAATATTCACTAATTTTGTAAGAGATAAACTAACTTTTATATGTACAAGTCAAGAATAACCGGTCTTGGTTATTACGTGCCGGAGAATGTTGTGTCCAATGACGACCTGACCCAATGGATGGAGACCAGCGATGAATGGATTCAGGAACGAACAGGGATTAAGGAAAGACGATGGATAGATCGGGAGACAAGCGATGATACCACTTCTAATATGGGAGCCAAGGCGGCGCGCATAGCTATTGAGCGAGCCGGGTTAAATAAAGATGATATCGACTTTATAATTTTTGCAACCCTCAGTCCGGACATGTATTTTCCGGGTGGTGGGGTAAGGGTTCAGGACCTGCTTGAAATGCCCACCATTGGAGCTCTGGATGTTCGAAATCAATGCTCAGGTTTTGTATATGCCTTGAGCGTGGCCGACCAATTTGTAAAAACGGGGATGTATAAGAATATCCTGGTGATAGGTAGTGAGAATCATTCTGGTGGCCTTGAGCGCTCTACCCGGGGTCGCCATGTTACGGTCATTTTCGGGGACGGCGCCGGAGCTGTTGTAGTGTCTAGGAGTGAGGACAACAGCCGAGGAATTCTGTCCTCTCATCTGCACTCCGAGGGAAAACACGCCCACGAATTATCCCTTTTGGGCCCGAGTACAGGCCGTTGGGTTGATGCAATAATGGAAGAGAATGATCCGGATGATACATCCTATTATCCGCATATGAACGGGCAGTTTGTCTTTAAACATGCCGTTGTCCGTTTTAGTGAAGCTATCATGGAAGGATTAAAGACGAACGGACTTCAGCGGGAGGATATAGATATGCTGATACCCCACCAGGCTAACCTTAGAATAGCACAATTCATTCAGAAGAAATTCAGGCTGTCTGACGACCAGGTGTTCAACAATATCATGTACTACGGAAATACCACCGCTGCTTCCATCCCGATTGCATTGTGTGAAGCATGGGAAAAAGGGAAGATCAAGGAAGGTGACCTTGTTGTCCTGGCAGCATTTGGTAGCGGATTTACATGGGGAAGCGTTGTGATGCGCTGGTAGCAACAGGTCCTTTTTAATCGAATAAAAAAAACCGAAACCTAGAAGAAGTGTTTCGGTTTTTTTCGCTATTAACCAACATTAACATTTACTAAAAATGCTATATAACATATAAGACGTAAAAAGTTCTTATTTATTTCACCATACTGTAAATTTTAACCAATTTTAACAAAAAGCCCGGGGCAGTGACGCTCCGGGCCTTGATTAATAACCAAACATTAACACTAACCATCAACTATTTATGTAGGTTATTAATAGATGTGTCCTTCTTTATCCTCCAAGGAGTCCTCCTCCCTGAAGTTCGTCCCTGTCGCGCTGTTTTCTGGACTTAGCCCTGTATTTTCCACCACCGAATCGATAGGATAATCCTCCGAATACAGTCCTGCTTTCCCAGTTGAATTCCCCATTTTGCCTGAATGGCCTGTCTCCCTCAAATCTGAATCTCATGGTGTTGAAAATGTCATTGAAATTCAAACTGAAGGTTGCTTTGCTGTCAAGGAAGCTGTATCGCATGCCTAAATTGGTCATGAACATGGGCTTCATCGTGAACTGAACACCTTCATTTCGCCCCCTGTACATGGCAAATAGGGAAAATGAAAGCTTTTTATTGACCTTGAAATTGTTAAACATTCTCAAATTCCAAACCACGTTCTCCACTTCAATTTCGCGTACCTCTATATCGTCTTCTGTTGCCAGATCAGGTGAGGTGGTCAGGATTTCGGTAAGGCTATTCTGAGTTTGAGAATAAAGGTCGAAACTACCGTTAATGCTCCACCATTTCGCAGGCCTGTAGTTCGATGACAATTCAACACCGAATGATGAGGTGTTGTCAAAATTCTCAAAAGTCAATATGATCCTGTTCAGATCTGCCCTGTCAATAAACACAGCCTGGGTGATAAGATCCTCTATTAACCTGTAGAATACTCCGGCGGTAATACTACCCTTTTCCATCTGCCGGGTATAATTCAGCTCAACGGAATTGGTGAACTGGGGAACAAGTTCCTGGTTCCCGAATTGGGATATCAGGGGTGTGTTCCATTCCGGAAGGGGATTCACCTGGCCAACACCCGGTCTGTCAACCCTTCGGCTGTAACTAAGCTGATAGGAATTTTTCTCAGAAGGATTATAGGTAATGAATGCTGACGGGTATATCTGTGTGTAGTCGTTATCGAATGGAATAAAAGTTTCCTCATTGGTCTCGAGGTCAACTTCCTCCGCAAGCGTTTCAACATTAACAGTTTCCGCTCTCACTCCTAGCTGATACGACCATTTTTCGAACTGCCTGCTGTATGTAAAATAAGCCGAGTAGATATCTCTTTTATAGTCGAATTGTGTTGTGGAAGGAATATATTCCCCAAGGTCGTTTTGGGCTCGTCCGTCGGACTCATATTGGATCAGGTTATCGAACAATCGTGCTTCCAATCCGAGTTCGAGCTTTGTTTTCTCGCTTATCGGATTTACATAGTCCAGGTTGATTGTTGTCCTGTTACGTTCGGTATCGGTCAGTTCGAAAAAGTCTGGCCTGATAAAGAATCCTGTAAAGGTGTTGTCGGTTCTTGAATCACCCTCGAATTCATTGTGATCCATCTCCAGCTCAATGTTATGACCTTCTTTGTCGAATTCCAGCTTATAGTTGAAGTTGTACTGCGCAGAGAGATTATCATTGATATTGGCGATATGCTGAAACTGATCTGTAGTAGGATCAGGATAGAGAATATCGGTGTCTCCTTCAGTGGCACCATCAAAGAGATTCTGATTGGTGAAAACCGAAATGGTATTTTTATCGTTCAAATAAAAATCAACACCAAATTTGAATAGATGGGAATCTCTCTCATCCAGTATATCGATGGTCTGAATGATACCCTGGTCAATACGGTCTATATATCCCCAGTTCTCATTGTCTGAAATATTGTTGCTGTAATTTCCGAAGAAGTTAAATTTCCCGTTCCGGTAGTTGAGGTCGATGGCACTGTTGAACTTAGGTTGCCTCTCATATGCCAGGCCCACATTGAGGTTTCCGTTAAACCCTATATTCGTGTTCTTGTGCAGGATGATGTTGATAATTCCACTCATGCCCTCGGGATTATACTTTGCGGAAGGATTCGTGATCAATTCTATCTGCTTAATCGATGTTGAAGGGATCTGTTTTAAAAGTTGGGCGGCTGGGATGTTCGTCAATTTGCCATCTACCATCACACGCACATTTTGGTTTCCCCTCATGCTGAGGGCACCGGTTTGCTGATCAACATTTACCGAAGGCAGGTTGTTCATGATGTCTGAAGCCGTTGGACCGCTTGTGGTAAGATCCTTTCCAACATTGATGACCTTCCTGTCTATCTTTTGCTGAATAGTGGATACCTCGGCCACCAGAGTCACCTCATCAAGGCCTTCAGCCGACTCTACAAGGCGGATCTCTCCAAGATCTATCTTTGAGTTTCTCCGGCTGATTGTAATGGACTTATCAATTTTCGCAAAACCGATGAATTGAATGCTCACAAGATATTCGCCTTCAGGTATCTTTTTGATCTGGAAGGTCCCGTCCTCAGAGGTGATCCCCCCGGTAACGATCTCTCCATTGCTGTTCTTGATGACTATATTTACATAGGGCAGAGGTGCGTTCAGGGTGTCATCGATAACGATACCAGAGATTTGCCCATCTTTGAAAATTTCGTCGGTTGGATTTGCCAGGGCAGGTGACAGGCAAAGGATAAAAGCTACCCACAAGGCAATAAAATGTCTCATTTGTTTTTTGATTGATTGATTTAATATAAATTCGGCTACTAGATAGACGATCGTCCTGAAATGCTGTTACTTTATTTAACAGACCTTAACATCCTTTTAACAGAATGAATATTAAGACACTCGTGCTAGGTGCTTCATTAAAACCTGAGCGTATTTCAAACCAGATAATCCATCGCCTGTTGAGAAACGGGCATGAGGTTTATGCCTTTGGCCTAAGGCCAGGAAATATTAACGGGGTTGAGGTAAGTGATAAACGCCGGCACATTCCGGAAATACACACCATTAGTCTATATATCAGCCCGAAGCACCAGATGGATTATTTGGATTATATACTTGAACTAAACCCAAAGCGCGTGATCTTTAATCCGGGAACGGAGAACCCTGAATTCTTCAATATTCTGAAATCTAATGGCATTTATGTGGAAGTGGCCTGCTCACTTGTCCTTCTTGCTACGAATCAGTATTAATCCTAAAAAGGTTATTAACCCATTTACGGGAAGAAGTTCGTAACCTATCTGGTAGCCGCCAAGGTTCTCAGCAGGAATATTTCCAAGGATGGTTACAAGTACCACCGAAGCCAGGGTGACGATCCACACATAACGGTCCTTTATCTTCCATTTTGTAAAGATCCCGAAGGCAAATAATCCGAGCAGAGGGCCGTAAGTATATCCCGCAACGGTTAACAGGCTGTCGATGATGTTCCGGCTCAACACATATTTAAATATGATAATCACGATCACCAGCATCAGGCTCATAAGAATATGAACCCTTTTCCTGAGTTTTTTCTGAAAGTGTTCCGGTTTCTTCGAGATATTGAGAAAGTCTACACAGAATGAAGTGGTCAGCGATGTGAGGGCGCTGTCAGCGCTGCTGTAGGCCGCTGCTATCAGCCCCAGCATAAAAGTTATAGCCAGGACTTTGCCCAATCCGCTGTTCAGGGCTATCTCAGGAAACAGCAGGTCGGTCTTAGGCGAGCCGTCCATGAGTGGAACAGCTATGCCATTGGTTTCTGAATAAATGAACAACAAGGCACCTAACAACATGAACAGGAAAGTTACTCCAACCAGCACAAAACTGAAGGACACCATGTTCTTCTGGGCATCAGCAAGGTTTTTACAGGTCAGGTTCTTCTGCATCATATCCTGGTCCAGGCCGGTCATACATATGGTGATGAACATCCCGCCTAGGAAAGATTTCACCAGGTGGTTCCTGTTGAGGAAGCTGTCGGTGAAAATAAATTTATTGTATTTATCGAACTCTGTCGATACCATGAACTCACTAAAAGTCCAGTCCATTTCCTTCAGAATGAAATATATGGAAAGAATAACGGCAAGGATCATAAAAAGGGTTTGAAGCGTATCTGTCCAGACTATGGTTTTGATCCCGCCCTTATTAGTGTAGATCCAGATAAGAAGAATAGAAAGAATAACCGTAACTTCAAAAGGCACCTTCCAGGCGTCGAATACGAATTGCTGTAATACAATGGCAACCAGGAATAATCTGAAGGCCGCTCCAAGAACCCTGGAAACAAAGAAGAAAAATGCACCGGTTTTATGACTTACCTTTCCAAAACGGCCATCCAGGTATTCATAGATGGAAGTCACATTCAGCCGGTAATAGATCGGCATCAGCACAAAGGCCACCACAAAATAGCCGAAGAGGTACCCTGTAACCACCTGCATATAACTGAATTGGGAGCCTTCCACCCATCCGGGGACAGAGATAAAGGTCACTCCGGACAATGAGGCGCCTACCATCCCGAAGGCGACCAGGTACCAGGGCGACTTCTTTCCGGCCTGGAAGAAATCGTCATTGGAATCATTTTTTCCGGTAAAATAGGAGATAAGGAGTAAGACCGCGAAATAAGCTGCGATCAGAAGTAGGATCTCGATGGGTTTCATACAAAATACTGTGTGATTCAAATTACCGATTAAAATTTCCAATACGCAAATTTTAGGTCGAATTGAAAGCTCTATATCATGACCAACACATAAATAAATTGTAAATTCGCTCCAATGGATTTCTCGTCAAAATTATTGCAGAATGCCGTTGATGAAATGGCTCAATTGCCTGGCATTGGCAAGCGCACGGCACTCCGCCTGGTGTTGCATCTGTTGCAGCGCCCTGCTGAACAAACCAGGCATTTGACCAAAGCCCTCGCCGAGTTGAGAGAGCAGGTACGGTATTGTAAAAGATGTTTTAACATTAGCGATACGGATACCTGTGAAATATGCGCCAATATGAACCGTGACAGGACGCTTATATGTGTGGTTGAAGATATCCGGGATGTGATGGCGATAGAGGGTACCAGTTCATTTAATGGTCTCTATCATGTTCTCGGGGGAAAGATCTCTCCCATGGACGGGATTGGCCCGCACGACCTCAATATTACACCATTAATTGAAAGGGTGAAGGAAGGCGAGGTTCGGGAACTGATCTTTGCATTGAGCTCAACCATGGAGGGCGATACCACTAACTTCTATATTTACCGTCAGCTCAAGGATTTTGATGTCACGACTACCACCATTGCCCGGGGGATCGCCGTGGGAGATGAGCTGGAATATGCCGACGAGGTTACCCTTGGCCGGAGCATAGTGAATCGAATTCCATTTGAAACTTCACTTAAATTGTAGCGGCCGGCCTTGAAATTGTCTGTCATCATACTGAATTACAATGTTCGCCCATTTCTGGAACTCTGCCTTCATAGCGTGAGCAGGGCCGTTGATGGCCTGGATGCGGAAATTATTGTGGTCGACAATAATTCTGAAGATGATAGCCGTGAGATGGTAAAATCGGTATTTCCTGGAGTACGGTTGATCCATAATGCCGAGAATTATGGATTTGCCAGGGGTAATAATATAGGGGTGTCATATGCGAAGGGCGATTATATCTGTATCCTGAATCCCGATACCGTAGTACCGGAGACCCTGTTCTCAGAAATGTTGAATTTTGCTGAAAGCAGGGAAAATCTTGGGGCGCTTGGTTGCCGGCTGATCGACGGCTCGGGAAGGTTCCTTCCCGAGAGTAAGAGAAATGTCCCT
>JBFKFP010000103.1:0-9997 GCA_041618535.1 Flavobacteriaceae bacterium | reverse complement strand
TTTTTCTTATCGATCTTGCTGAGGGTTCCCCTGTACTCATTGGCAATTGTTTTACTCTCCAGGAGCTGCTTGACCGCATCTGCAGTAGTTTGCCTCATATCTTCGAGGTCCTTTGATGCCGTATAGATCTCGTTGATGACATTCTGGTTAACGTCAATTCTTGGATCTGTGATCACTTTGATCGTCTGTTCCGAGCTTTGATCACCATAATGGAGAACCACCTTATAGCTGCCTGGTTTGACACTTACGCCTCCTGGTTCCCTGTTACCCCTTCGGATACGTCGGGACGGCCGGTCGGCTCCCTTTTCATCCATAAACCATGACCATTTGTAAATCCCGGTCTCTTTAGGTGCTTTTTGCTTCAGTGTCCTTATAAGACGATCACCATCATAGATCTTCATCGTTAATGAATCCCAACTAACCACTTTTTCATCTTTCTCAGAACCAGATTCTGATTCATCCATCTTTTCATTCTTCTCATCCTCCCCAGTTTCTTCCACATCTTTTGTTTTGTTAAGGTAGTATTGCATCTGGGCCCCGAATCCACGGTTGGTACCGTTAAAAATGGCATCTCCTCCAAACCTTGAGCCCGTTGGCTGCTGATAAGCTGCCTTCACGGCAACAGGGGGTTCAAACAACTGAACTTTGTTATTGAGAATCTGTCTGTTCTTCGCAATGGCCCTTAATGGCCTGATATCGTCAAGAATCCAAAAGGCCCGTCCGAAAGTGCCGATAACCAGGTCCTGTTCTCTTGGATGAATAATAAGGTCCTTCACCGAAACTGTCGGGAATCCTTCTGTCCATTTCTTCCAGTTGTTGCCTGCATCAATAGAAAAATACAGACCATCATCGGTGCCAAGGAACAATAAATTTGACTCTTGCGGATCTTCCACAATGGCCAGGCAGTAGCTGATCACATCGTTTGCGTCAACTATACGCTGCCAGGTCTTGCCGTAGTCTTTTGTCCTGTATGCGTAGGGGGTATAATTAAACCTGCGGTAATCGTTGGCAATAAGCAATGCCTCGCCCTTATTCTTATTTGAAGCTTTAATCTGAGGGATCCAGCTACCTGCGGGAAGCCCTTTTATGTTTTTGGTCACATCTATCCAATTCGCTCCGCCATCTTTGGAGTAATGCACCTTGCCGTCGTCTGTTCCTACCCATAACATGTCCTTTTCAACCGGGGAAGGTTCGATTACAAGAATTGAACAATGGTTTTCAGCCCCGGTAGCATCCATGGTCAAGCCGCCGCTTTGGTCTTGGTTTTGCTTTTCCGGATCATCGGTTGTGAGATCATCAGAAATAATGGTCCAGGTTTCACCTTTATCGGTCGATTTGTGTACAAACTGACTTCCGAAGTAAATGGTACTGTTATCAAAAGGATCGATATTTATTGCCGAATTCCAGTTGAATCTCAACTTCATATCGGGATCCGGGTGGGTGGGCCGAACGGTATAATTATTGCCTGTCTTCCAGTCGTAGCGACTTACAAACCCCTGCTGACTCATAGACCAGCCATAGCGGGAATCATCAGGATCAGGAACCACATCAAAGCCGTCACCAAAGGATATCTCCTGCCAGTAGGCATTCCTGATTCCCTGGGCACGCCAGACATAGGCCGGTCCTCTCCAGGAGCCATTATCCTGCATACCCCCATAAACGTTGTAAGGGTATTCGTTGTCAACACTAACGTGATAGAACTGGCCCACAGGCAGGTTTCCGATGAAGCGCCATGTCTTACCTCCATCTTTGGTTATATTCATACCTCCGTCATTTCCGTCAATCATGAACTGGCCGTTTTCAGGATGGATCCACCAGGCATGGTGATCGGGATGTACACCATTATCGACACCGTAGGCCGGCATTAACTCATCGAATGATTTTCCACCATCTTCAGATACATTGACATAGGTAAATATGGAAAAGACCCTGTTCTCATTCTCGGGATCTACATAGATCTCGGAATAATAGAATGGACGATTCCCGATATCGTCCTTGTCATTGATTTTCCTCCATTTAAGACCGCCGTCCGTACTTTTGTATAGGGCGTTCTTTTTTGCTTCCACCAGGGCATAAACGATATTGGGTTTATTCCTGGCGATCGCTATTCCTATACGTCCAAGGTCTCCTTTCGGAAATCCGTCCTCTGAAGTGATCTTCTTCCAATTCTCTCCACCATCATAGGTTATATGTAAACCAGAGCCCGGGCCTCCTGAATTGAAGAACCACGGTTCGCGCTTATGCTCCCATAAAGCGGCGATCAATTTATTCGGATTATGTGGATCCATCACCAGGTCGGCGACCCCGGTCCTGTTATTCGCAAAGAGAATTTTACTCCAGGTTTTACCTCCATCGGTGGTTTTAAAAACGCCTCTTTCCGGATGCTCCCCCCAGGGAGAGCCTATCGCACCAACATAAACTGTGTCAGGATCGTCAGGATGAATAATTATCCTGTGTATGTGACGGGTTTTCTCAAGACCCATTGCCTGCCATGATTTTCCCCCGTCTAAGGATCGGAAGACCCCGTATCCACCGTTTAGGCTGTTCCTGGGGTTGCCCTCTCCAGTTCCTGCCCAGATCACGCTTGGATTTGACTGCTGTATGGCGACCGCCCCAATTGAAGCGGTAACCTGATCGTCAAATACCGGCTCCCATTTAATGCCTCCGGAAGTGGATTTCCAGAGTCCACCGGAAGCGGTGCCTACGAGCATGATATCCGGATTATTGTGAACTACATCTATGGCCGTGACGCGTCCCGACATCCCGCCGGGGCCGATGCTCCGTGGCTTCATGTTTTTCAGGATCTCGTTGGTTAAATCCTGAGCGTTTACCAAAGCTACGCTCAGAAATAAGAGGATGGCAAGTTTTTTCATTCCAATTTTTTTGGTTTAAATTAAAAGTCCCTAAAAATAATTAAATCTGAGGTGCAAATTCTTAAAGCCATGTTAAGGTGAAGCAGCTGTGCATTTAAAAAACATTATTTTTACATAGCTATGAATGAAAAACCTAAACGAACGGGATTTCTGTTTAAACCTTATGAAGCTCCCGACCAATCACCATTTGAGAAATTATTTGAGATCTTCAAGGAATTGATAACCTATACCTCAGGAGATTTTGATGAGGCCATAGACTGGTTAAAGGAATTGGACAAGGAATATAACCTGACCAATGATGATTATACTATTGAGGATTTTGTAGAGGATCTTAAGAAGAAAGGCTATGTGCGTGAGGAATTCGATCCTGAAGGAAATGCCTCCCTGGGCATTACCGCAAAGACAGAAAGAGCAATCAGGCAGCAGGCACTCGATCATATTTTCGGGAAGATCAAGCGGAGCGGAGTAGGTCATCACCGCAGCAAGGATACCGGAATGGGGGATGAGCACACAGGAGAATTCAGGTCATATCGTTTCGGGGATTCCCTGGAGAAGGTATCCATGACCGAAAGTTTGAAAAATGCTCAGATTAATCATGGGATCGAGTCACTTGATCTGACGGAAGACGACCTGGTTGTGGAGGAAACGCTTCATAAATCCCAGATGAGTACCGTACTGATGATCGATATCAGTCATAGTATGATCCTTTATGGCGAAGACAGGATCACACCGGCAAAACGGGTTGCGATGGCCCTTGCTGAGTTGATTACCACACGTTACCCCAAGGATACACTAGACATTCTGGTTTTCGGTAACGATGCATGGCCCATTGCTATCAAAGATCTGCCATACCTCAAAGTAGGTCCTTACCATACCAATACGGTTGCCGGTCTTGAGCTTGCAATGGATATCCTGCGCAGAAAGCGAAATACCAATAAGCAAATATTTATGATCACTGATGGCAAGCCCAGTTGTTTGAGGATGCCTGACGGGGACTATTATAAAAACAGTTTTGGGCTCGATCCTCATATTGTGAATAAATGTTATGCCATGGCGAGGCAGGCGAGGAAACTGCATATTCCGATCACCACCTTTATGATTGCGCGGGATGAATATTTGATGCAGTTTGTGCGTGATTTTACTCATGCCAATCAGGGGAAGGCATTTTATACAGGGCTGAAGGGCTTGGGTGAAATGATTTTCGAGGACTATGAAACAAACAGAAAAAAACGAATTAAAGGATAAGATGAAACTGACAGAATTAAGGACTTTAGGCGAATTGAAGAAGGCGGGTTACTCCAGCAAAAGTATTAAGGATGAACTGAGGGACAACCTGATCAAGAACATAAAGAAAGGTGTCTCCTCGTTTGAGGGGATTCACGGTTATGAGGATACGGTAATCCCTGAACTTGAAAGAGCGATCCTATCTCGTCATAATATCAATCTGCTCGGATTGAGAGGACAGGCTAAAACGAGACTGGCCCGGCTTATGATCAATTTGCTGGATGAGTATATTCCGGTTGTTGAAGGCTCGGAGATAAATGATGACCCATTTCATCCGCTTTCGAGGTATGCCAAGGAAAAGATTATGGCCCAGGGTGATAATACCCCAATAACCTGGTTACACCGTGAAGAGCGATTTGCTGAAAAACTGGCAACCCCCGATGTGACGATCGCTGATCTTATCGGTGACGTTGACCCCATAAAAGCAGCAAACCTGAAATTGAGCTATGCAGACGATCGTGTGATCCACTATGGGATGATCCCCAGAGCGAACAGGTCAATTTTTGTCATTAACGAATTGCCTGACCTTCAGGCGAGGATACAGGTAGCCTTGTTCAATATACTGCAGGAAGGCGATATTCAGATAAGGGGATTCAAATTGCGATTACCTCTTGATATCCAATTTGTGTTTACTGCCAACCCTGAAGATTACACCAACAGGGGAAGCATAGTAACACCGCTTAAAGACCGAATAGGATCACAGATACTCACTCATTACCCTGAAGATATCGAGACGGCTAAGTTGATCACCTCACAGGAAGCCGAGGTGCTTGGAAATCAGAAGGATCACGTTCATGTTCCTGATTTAGCCAGGGATTTGCTTGAGCAGATCAGTTTTGAGGCCCGAAAAAGTGAATATGTAGACGCAAAAAGCGGCGTTAGTGCCAGGATGAGCATCACTGCCTACGAAAACCTTTTAAGCACTGCCGAGCACAGGGCCCTGCAATCCGGCGATGAGAATACAACGGTTCGTCTCAGTGATTTTATTGGTGTGATTCCATCCATCACCGGAAAAATAGAACTGGTGTATGAAGGAGAGCAGGAAGGTGCAGATTTCGTGGCCAACACTCTTATAGAGAATGCCATCCAAAGCTTGTTTCCAAACTATTTCCCGAGGATTGAGAAATTGGAGAAGGAAGGCGAGGAAGGACCTTATGACCGCTTGGTAGGCTGGTTCTTCGAGGGCTCCGGGTTTGAGCTTCACGATGGTGTTTCAGACGAGGAATACAGGAAGCAGTTAGATTCCATCACTCCGCTGAACAATCTCTTAGAGGCATATCAACCTGGCATTTCGGGGAATGACACTCATTTCTTCAAGGAATTCATCCTATGGGGACTGGTTCAGTTTAAGAAATTGAGCAAATACCGTTTTTCAAAAGGAATTCAGTTCAAAGATCTTTACGGGAGTTATATCAGTGGTCTTTAGAACCGTCACGTTTCATTTTAACACCATTCCAGGGTGCTGTGAAAGCACGTCCCGGGCAGTATGATATACCATAGAGCCTTCCATTCTGCATATACCCTGAATGATAATATGTATAACTGTTATCTGCGGTTGAAAAGGCGAAATAGATCCTGTTCCAGTTTGAATTTATAAAACCGTCGATAATCTCACTGCCATAGAATGTCCCGCTAATGCGATTCTCTTCAACAGATTTGATAATCATCGGTTGGAAATAGCCTTCGGCATCCGGTCCGGGCCTGAGATCTATGGTCCAGGATCCCATAAGGTCTTGATGGCTATCTTGAATCGATTGCTGTGCTTGAATTAAACCAGTAGATATCAGGAGCAGCAATATGATTATTTTTATTTTCATTGTAAATTCTTCGAATTAAAAAGCTGATGACATTCTCAATAGAATGTTTTTAAATTTTTTTCACAGCATTCGATGATCCTGGTAATTCGTTTCTGCCTGGTCTCCCTACGCTTTGCTTGTTTAAGCCAGGACAAGAAAGATTTGCGGTAGCCCCTGGTGAAATTCTGGTAATTCTCAAAGGCCAGAGAATTAGCCTCAAAGGCACTCTTCAGATCATCGGGGATAATTCCTTTTTCCACGTCATCCATATAGGTCCATGCGCCATTCTTTTTCGCAGTCTCGATAAGCTTAAGCCCGCTCTCATGCATTAATCCTTCCCTGGTTAGTTCTCTTGCATAATTCTTGTTGATCGCACTCCATGAACTCCTTGGATTTCTCGGGCAAAAGTATTGCCTGCGTTTTCCTGCGCCCAGGCTTTTTACGGTTGAATCGATCCAGCCGAAACAAAGGGCCACCCTTACAGCCTCTTCCCAGCGCATCGTTGGGATATTCATTTCGAGCTTATAAAAAATAAGGTAAACCCCTTCATAGCGGTCATGATTGTTCAACAACCAATCGTACCATTCTACATCCCTATCAAAATAAAGCTCCGGTTTTTCCATTACAGAATCTCCAGCAATCTTTTCCAGGCCTGGTCGTGCGCTTTTTTATTGGCTTCATCAGAGTCTGCCTGACTGCCACGGCGCATAAAGGCATGGCCGGCACCTTCATAGATCACATATTCAAATGTTTTTCCCGCATTCTTCATATAAGTTTCGGTATCAGGAATGGTAGAGTTCACCCTGTTGTCATCCCCGCCATAGAAGCCATAAACCGGCGCGTCAATGCTTATATAGACATCTTCTTCTTTCGGTGCGGTTCCGTAGAAAACAATAGCCTCAGAAAGCTCCGAATTATTGGTCGCATAACGGAAGCTTTGTGAACCGCCCCAGCAAAAGCCCACTACAGAAACCTCTCCGGTAGATGCTTTATCGTTCTTGATGTAATCGTAAGCCGCATTCAGATCGGCTGTTACCATGTCCTGATCAAGTCCGTAAATAGCATCTCGTGCTTTGTCGGTGTTCTCAAAGTCTGTTGTTTTCTCAATGCCTTCCACAGTATTAGAGATAAGATCGGGTGCGATCACTAAAAAACCTTTTTCGGCCAAATGGTCTGCGAATTGCCTGGCCCAATCGTTCAGTCCGCGGTTTTCATGTATCACGATCACGCTTTTTGAGGGTTCACTGCTTTCCGGATAGACCACGAAAGCCTTGCAGATTGTACTATCTGAACGCATGAGGTCTATCCACTCATGATGTCTTACAGATTCAGAGAGTTGGTCTGACACCGTCATTTCAGTACTGTTCTGTTTGTTTTTACAGCTGCTTATGATTAAAAGGACTACAAGGCTGAAAAGTGAATATCGTTTCATGTTTTTTTATTTTTTAATCTCTAAATACTTGGTTAGGAAATACCACCAGGCTTTCGTAACCCTTTTCATTCACCGCGGCAATTCCGAAGAAAAAATTATCTATGACTATGCCATCAAGGGTAAATTCGGTAACATCGCCAACATACCGGCTATGATCCCATGTTGGGGAAGTGGTATCCCGCCAGTAGATCTTATACCCGGTGGCTCCTTCAGATGGTTCCCATTTGAATTTGACAGAGGGTTCAACCACACCGCCTATCTGAACATTCCGGGGAGGAGGGGGAGCAGAGGCCAGACTGGCCAGGTTGATGGCGTTAACCGCTGTGAGTTTCTTCGCATAGTCAAAATTAACATGCTCAAAGGTATCTCCGTAGGCAATGCCATCTTCAACACGAATGTCCTGGTGCTGCTGGGTGTAGTTCTCATGAGCCTCCATAATGCGGATTCCGGCAAATCCTTGATCGTTAAAGGGCCGGTGATGTCCACCGCGACCAAACCGGTCAAGGCGATAGACCATCATAGGATTCATTTCCGGCATAAATGCTCTCGTGGTCTTATGGACGTAACGGGCTAATTGACGCGAAATACCATCGACCTCGCCACCATAAAATCGGCGTCTGGCTCTTTCCCTGTCAGATTCGGTAGGAGGGACCGGCTCCGAAAAGATTCGGAAAGTGCGGTTGTCGATAACACCGTCAACACCCTTAATATTACCTATCATGTCATTGTTCAGGATCCCGATTATATCCCAACCCTGTCCCTTCGCATATTCGGCAAGACCTTTACCTCCATACAGGCCTTGTTCCTCGCCGGAAAGACCCGTGTAAATGATACTGCTTTCAAATTTGTACCTGCTGAGGACACGGGCTGCTTCAATCGCTCCTGCCATTCCCGATGCATTATCATTTGCACCGGGAGAGTCTGATGTATAATCGGTGGGGTCGGAAACCCTTGAATCGATGTCACCGCTCATAATAATGAACCGGTTTGGGTATTTGGTACCTCTCTGGACGGCCACTACATTAACAATCCATACGTCTTTTACGATCCTTGCCCCGTCTCCCTTCGGAACAAAATTCTTCTGGTAGAATACCTCAAGGCAGTTTCCACAATTTTCAGATATCTTATCGAATTCTGATTTGATCCACCGTCTGGCTGCACCTATTCCTCGAGTGTCCGAGAGTGTATCGCTCAGGGAATGCCGCGTGCCGAAATCGGCAAGAGTTTTAACGTCCTGTCTCAGGTTCTCCGCTGAAACAGCATCGATGATATCATAAATCTTCAGATCGGTCTGCCCCCAGGAATTAATAGTAAGCAAGGCTGTTATTAAAATAATTGCTGATCTCATTTCTATTGTCTGGTATATTCAAATTTTAAAGTACTTATTTTACCGTTGTTATCAGAACGGACCAGGACATCCATACGCTCATCACTGACCCTGATAAAGGACATGCCATCAAACTCAACTTTGTCCTCATATACCGCCACCAGCGGGAAATCTACGGTTTGGTCTTTGGCTTCCCACCCGGTCAGGTCTTTATTGAAGTGCTTGAGTTGAAGGATGAGGGAATTTTCAAGTTCCCTTATGATCTCGATCTCATAAAACAACACTTTTCCGTCCTTGATCAACCTGAATGAGGCCATCATGGCTCCACCATCCGGTTTGCTCCAGATCTCTTCGGCTATGCCGCCCAGAGCTTCACCACGCCACGCACCGCTTAACCAACTGATATTTTCCAGCCTTGGTTGCAGCTGCGCCTTTTTACCGGAAGGTACTCCTGAGGGGATTTCAGGTGCTTTTGGTATTCCCCCCTCACCAACAACTGCAAGTTTTGTCCCATCCGGACTAACAGCCAGCCTGGTGATATTCTTGATTTTAAACTGATCTAAAGAAACCCGTTCTACCCAATCCACATCCCTGTTTTCATTATAAGTATAGAGCGCGTTTTCATGTCCCATCAGGATTGTCCCATCTGCTAACCAGCACATATCCTCAGAGCCTGGTAAAGTCCCCATGATCCCATTTGTAACGCCCGATACGGGGTTAATCGACTTGATCTCCCAGAGATTTTCATCTTCTTTTGAAATATAACTAACAAGATCTTTTCCGGGAATTTTATGAAGCGATCGACCAACCTTTTTCTGCAGTTTGTAAAATTTCTTTTCATTGAGATAATAGGTCACCAGGGATAGCGATCCTTCATCAAGGATGGAGGCTACAAGGATGTTATCGTTATACCAGGCTTGGTAACCGACTATGGGATCACCGAAAAGCAATTCCGATTCACCATTGGAAAGATTGTATTTGAAAAGCTGCTGTGTGCCATCTTTATCCAGCCTGATAGCAGAAACCGCGTTCTCACCCGGTATTTTAACCGGGGAATATTCGCTTCCATCAGTAAAGTTGATCCAGATCTTCGACCCGTAGCGAACATCATAACGCGCGATATCGGTTTGGCCATTCCTGGTGGAGGCGAACAAGACAGTTCGGTTATCTAGGAAAGAAGGCTGATTGTCATAGCCTTCATTCTCGCTGATGTTGCGGTAGTTGGTCAGCTTGAACTGTCCGTCACCGCGATCTAAATCAAAGAGAAAAACCTCTGTATTTGGTT
>JBFKFP010000102.1:0-10138 GCA_041618535.1 Flavobacteriaceae bacterium | reverse complement strand
TGCTTTTTTTTATTCCTCCCCTGCTCAGTGATGCTCAAATCCTTATAATTGGTCACGTATATAAACTGAATCGGGGCATTTTCAAATAGAATTTTACTGATAAGCTGGTGATAAGTTGTTAAAATTATCAGTTGATTTTCTGTCATTTGTACAAAAAATTAATTAATTTAGAGATGCTATTAATCAAAAGGGAAAATAGAGCATCGGTATCAATTCAATTTGGATCGATGCTTTGTTTTTATGGAGTGCTCATATTTTAATTAAATGTCTCTGAATCACGCAAAATTAAGAACGGTTTAATTTTTCCAATTTCAGGGCTTAGATCAAAGTGGAAACCAGGAAAGAAGAGATCATCAGGACCGCGTCTCAGCTTTTTAAAGAAAAGGGCTTTAACGCGGTAAGTATGCGTGACCTGGCCAAGGCGATGGGGATAAAAGCCGCGAGCCTTTACAACCATATCAACTCTAAACAAGAGATACTCAATGGTATAATAATTTCCCTTGCAGAGGAGTTTACTGCTGGCATGGCTACCATAATGGCTTCGCAGGTAAGTAGTTTGGACAAGCTCAACCAGATCATTAATCTTCATGTGGACATCGCAGGTAGAAATACCGACGGGATGGCTTCCCTGAATAATGACTGGATGCATCTTGAACAGAAACTGGAATACTACCTCCAATTACGAAAAAATTATGAAGCCAATTTCCGGACAATAATCAAGCAGGGCATATCCAATGGTGAGATCGTTGATCTAAATCCTGATACCATTCTCTTTTCAATCCTCTCTACACTGAGGTCACTTTATATGTGGATACCCGACCATGATGATTTTGATCCTCAACAGTTTGCCGACGAACTGGCAAAAATTCTACTTGAAGGAATTAACAAATAATTAAATAATTATTTTGTAAATTTGTAAGGTAAACTAACAATCGTTAGTTAGATCAAAAGCTTGTCTATGGCAGAATTTCACGATATAAAAATCGCTGATATCTACAAGGAGACCGATGACACTGTGGTCTTAACTTTTGAAGTTCCTGAGAATCTTAAAGAGAACCTGCGATTTGAACATGGTCAGCATCTTATACTCCGTAAAGACATAGATGGAGAAGAGGTAAGGCGGACTTATTCCCTTTGTACCAGTCCTGATGAGGATATTTGGAAGATTGCTATTAAGCGAATTCCAGGCGGACTGTTTTCAAATTATGCGAACGATAGCTTAAAGACGGGAGACACCATTGAACTGATGAAGCCATCGGGTAAGTTCAATGTTGACTCAGAACCTGAAAAAGCCCGGAATTATATAGCCTTTGCTGCCGGAAGCGGAATTACCCCTATCATGTCGATAATGAAAACCCATTTGAACCGTGAGCCGGAAAGTACATTTAAATTGTTCTATCTGAATAAGACTTCAAAGTCAATCATCTTCAAAGAAGAAATCGAACAATTGAAGAATCGGTATTTTCAGAGATTCCATGTATTTTATTTCCTGAGCAGGGAACAGCGTGATATCGATTTTCTCAACGGGCGCTTCGACAAGGAAAAAATGGGAATTCTTACCCAGACCTTTATAGATATTGAAGACACAGACCATTGTTTTCTCTGCGGCCCAAAGGACATGATCTTCCTGGTCAGAGATGAGTTGATGGAAGCGGGAATGCCTAAAGAACGCATCCATTACGAGTTGTTTTTCTCCGGCGAGCCCAGCGCATCAGATCGCCGCGTTTCCGAATCCCTGGAAAACGTGGCCGATGGGACTGAGGTAACTATTATCGATGGCGGAAAGGAGTTTCATTTTATTATGAATGAGGGTTATGAATCCCTGCTGGACAGTGCCCTTGCTGAAGGGGCCGACCTGCCATTTGCCTGCAAGGGAGGGGTTTGCAGTACCTGTAAGTGCAAGGTTCTGGTGGGAGAAGTGAAAATGAAGTTGAACTATGCGCTGGAACAAGATGAATTGGATCAGAATTTTGTTCTGAGTTGCCAGGCAGTGCCAGTCACAGATAAAATTGTAGTTGATTTTGACGTTTAAAAAAATTGGTATGAGTGAAGAAAAGATTAAAGATTTAGAAGATCAGTTTGAAGATCGCATCGAAAGGGATGAAAAAATTGAACCTAAGGACTGGATGCCGGAAAAGTATCGGCAAACCCATATCAGGCAGATTTCCCAGCATGCTCACTCCGAGATCGTAGGAATGCTTCCTGAAGGAAACTGGATAACCAGGGCGCCATCTTTGAGAAGAAAGGTGGCCCTGTTAGCCAAGGTCCAGGACGAGGCAGGTCATGGGCTATACCTTTACAGTGCAGCAGAGACCCTTGGAATTTCCCGTGAGGAGATGATCGAGCAACTGCACAGTGGAAAAGCTAAATACTCCAGTATCTTCAATTACCCTTCAATAACCTGGGCCGATATAGGGGCGATCGGCTGGCTGGTAGATGGTGCTGCCATAATCAACCAGGTTGCCTTATGCGGAACGTCCTACGGACCCTACGCACGGGCGATGGTCCGTATTTGTAAAGAAGAGAGTTTTCATCAAAGGCAAGGCTACGAGATCATGCTCACCTTGTCCAAAGGAACAGCCGAGCAAAAGGCGTTAGCCCAGGATGCACTTGATCGCTGGTGGTGGCCGGCCCTTATGATGTTCGGTCCGCGTGATGAGGATTCACCTAACACCGCGATGTCAATGAAATGGAAGCTCAAGCGAAAGACCAATGATGAGTTGAGGCAGCAGTTTATTGATCAAACCGTGCCTCAGGCTGATATTCTGGGATTAAAGGTGCCCGACCCGGATCTTAAATGGAATGCGGATAGAGGACATTATGACTTTGGTCCGATTGACTGGGATGAATTCTGGCGTGTAGTAAAAGGGTTTGGCCCGTGTAACCGCGAACGAATGACCGCCAGGAAAAATGCGTGGGAAAATGGGGCATGGGTGAGAGAAGCTGCTCTGGCTCATGCCGATAAAAAGAGGAAAAAATCATTAGATAAAGCAAGTTAAAATGAAAAAAGATTGGCCACTTTGGGAAGTATTTGTCAGAAGTAAAAACGGCTTGGAGCACAGGCATTTTGGAAGCCTGCATGCAGCCGACGCGGAGATGGCTCTTGAAAATGCAAGAGATGTTTATACCAGGAGAAACGAAGGTGTGAGCATATGGGTTGTTGAGTCGAAATACATAACCGCCTCCAATCCTGAAAACAATCCTGAGATGTTTGAACCTGCAAAAGACAAGGTTTACAGGCACCCTACCTTTTATGATCTACCCGATGACGTAAAGCATATGTAATGAAAAACGAATTATATCAATACGTACTTGAAATAGCCGATAATTGTTTGATCCTGGGTCAGCGGCTGGGTGAGTTATGCGGTCATGGACCGAACCTGGAGACAGATATCGCATGTACCAATATCGCGCTTGACTTGTTGGGGCAGGTGAGAAGTTATTACCAATATGCGGCCCAGGTAAAAGATGATGGAAGCACAGAGGATGATATCGCATTCCTTAGGCCTGAAAGGGAATATGTAAATGTACTTCTGGTTGAACAACCAAATGTGGATTTCGCTCATGTGATTGGGCGTCAATTCCTGTTCGACCTATATCATTATCTGTTCCTGAAGGAATTACAACATAGCCGTGATTTGAACTTATCGGCCATCGCAACCAAATCCCTTAAAGAAGTCAGTTACCATTTGCGATTTTCAGCAGACTGGATGAAACGTCTTGGCGATGGGACCGAGGAGAGTAAACGCAAAATGCAGCATGCTATCGATACCCTCTGGCCTTATTACGAGGAATTGTTCTATATCTCCGATTCGGGAAGGAAGTTGATCGGTAAGGGCATCGCTGTTGATACCAAGGGACTGAGGAAAGATTATTTGATCAGCGCACAGGAATATTTCAATGAGGCTGAATTGCAACTGCCAGAGGTGGAACACTTTCAACAAGGAGGTAAATCTGGGGTTCATACCGAACACATGGGATATATCCTAGCAGACATGCAGTATATGCAACGCACCTATCCAAATATGAAATGGTGATATTATGGAAGCATTGACCCTGAATATCGATAAGAGGCTGATTCCCATTCTTGAAAAGGTTCCGGATCCTGAAATCCCGGTGCTTTCTGTAATCCAGATGGGCGTTGTAAGAAACGCAACCATTAACGGCAACAAGGTGTTGGTTAAAATAACCCCAACCTACAGCGGCTGCCCGGCGATGGATGTAATTGCGGAAGACATAATCAAGGCGCTCTCCGATTTCGGCTATAAGGCAAAGGTGGAACTCATCTTGTCTCCGGCCTGGACCACTGACTGGATTACTCAGAAAGGAAGGGATGCTCTTGCGAAATACGGAATTGCCCCACCCCTGAGTGCTTCGGCAGATAAAGCTGCCCTCTTGGGGGAAAAGAATCTCGTGAAGTGTACGAATTGCGGTTCGGAAAATACAAAGGTTGTCAGCCAATTTGGCTCTACACCTTGCAAAGCCCTGTTTAAATGTGAGGATTGTGACGAACCCTTCGATTATTTTAAATGTTTGAAGTAACCATCATTACGAAATTATGAGTGATAACCCGATTTTATTGACGATTAAAGATCATGTGGCTTTTATTCACCTGAATCGTCCTGATGTGTTTAATAGTTTCAATAAATCCATGGCCCTGGCAATGCAGGATATCCTCGATAATTGTGCCGAGAACGAAGCCGTTCGTTCAATTGTGATTATCGGTAAAGGAAGAGCCTTTTCTGCAGGGCAGGATCTTAAGGAGGTCACTTCTCCCGATTTGAATCCGGGACTGGATAATATCCTTAAAGATCATTATAATCCAATTATTGAGCGGATCAGGAAGATCGAAAAACCTGTAGTTGCTGCAGTAAATGGAGTGGCGGCAGGTGCCGGTGCCAACATTGCCCTGGCCTGCGACATCGTTGTGGCAGACGAGAATGCCAGTTTTATCCAGGCTTTCAGTAAAATAGGGCTGATACCGGATAGTGCAGGAACATTTTTCCTTCCGAGGCTGATCGGTTTTCAGAGAGCCTCGGCACTGACCATGCTGGGGGATAAAGTATCGGCAGCGGATGCTGAGAGAATCGGGATGATCTATAAATCTGTCCCCTCTGATGATTTTGCATCGACTGTGGAACAGATCGCAAATAAATTGGCGAAAATGCCAACACGTGCACTGGCACTTACAAAGATGCTATTGAATAAATCAATGAGCAATAATTTATCTGAGCAGCTGGAGGAAGAGCTTCATGCTCAGATTGAGGCGAGTAACACTTACGACTATAATGAAGGTGTTACCGCGTTTGTAGAAAAACGTGAACCAATATTTAAAGGAGTATGATTATCGGGGTCATAGGTTCTGGCACAATGGGAAGTGGAATTGCCCAGGTTGCAGCCACAGCCGGTTGTGAGGTTAAACTATTTGATTCCAGCCCCGATGCGCTCAAGAATTCTGAGGCTAAACTTGTCGGGATTCTCAACCGTCTGGTTGAAAAAGGACGAATCAACCCTGATGAGAAGAATGCTATACTTTCAAGAATCACTTATGTGAATTCAATTAAAGAATTAAAACCTTCAGCATTGGTTGTTGAGGCGATAATAGAAGACCTCGAGGCGAAGCAGAACTTGTTCTCGGAATTGCAGAATCATGTTGCTGAGGAGGCGGTTTTGGCTACCAATACTTCAAGTTTGTCTGTATCAGCCATAGCATCGGCGCTTGAAAGACCGGAGCGATGCCTGGGGATGCATTTCTTCAATCCTGTTCCGCTGATGAAATTGGTGGAATTGATTCCAGCAATTCAGACTGGAGAGTCTGTTTTGAAAGAGATGTCTGAACTATTGAAGTCCTGGGGTAAAACCGTGGCAGTTGCAAAAGATACACCCGGATTTATTGTCAATAGGGTGGCCCGTCCATTTTATGGAGAAGCATTAAGGATTTTTGAAGAGGGCCTGGCCTCTGTACAGTACATTGATGAGAGCCTGAAATCTCTTGGGGGATTCAGAATGGGACCTTTCGAACTGATGGATTTCATCGGTAACGATGTTAACTATGCGGTAACCGAGAGTGTATTTCAGGCCTTTTATAATGATCCGAGGTACAGACCGAGTTTCACCCAAAAACGATTGGTGGAAGCAGGATATTTAGGACGTAAAAGCGGAAGAGGCTATTACAACTATGATGCGGAAGGAAACCTTATAAGAAGTGAACATATTAAAGTAGACAGGAATCTCGAGAAAGAGATTTTCGATCGGGTGCTTGTCATGTTGATCAATGAAGCGGCAGATGCTGTTTACTTGAATATTGCATCTGCTGAGGATATTGACCAGGCGATGACAAAAGGGGTAAATTATCCCAAAGGCCTGTTGAAATGGGCGGATGAAAGAGGAATTCAGTGGTGTGTGTCTAAAATGGATGAACTTTATTCCTGTTATCACGAAGATCGTTACCGATGCTCACCTTTGCTGAGAAGAATGATGAAAGAGGGAAAAACTTTTTACTCATGACAGCTTCAGAAATAGTAAAAACGATGTATGAGAACGATGCCTTCAGTCAGTGGCTGGGGATATCCGTTGATGAAATAAAGCCGGGGTACTGCAGGTTGAGCATGACGGTAAAAGACACCATGCTCAATGGTTTTGGTCTGGCACATGGAGGAATTACATACTCTTTAGCAGACAGTGCGCTTGCCTTCGCTTCCAATTCAAATGGTCGCCATTCGGTTTCCGTAGAAACCTCTATCAATCATCTGGAAAAATTGAGGTCAGGTGATCATATCTCAGCCGAGGCAGTGGAGATTTCACTAAAAAACACCATAGGATTATACAGAGTGAATATTCAGTCCGGTTCAAAACAGGTGGCAGTTTTTAACGGAACGGTATACAGAACAAAAACAGAATGGAGATGAACCAGGCTTATATAATAGATGGCATACGAACCCCGATCGGGAAATTCAAGGGTACTCTTTCACCTGTCAGGACCGATGATCTGGCCGCGCATGTTATCAGGGAATTGATGTACAGGAACCCTAATGTTCCCAAAGATGCTATCGATGATGTGCTTTTAGGATGTGCTAACCAGGCCGGGGAAGATAACAGGAATGTAGCCAGGATGGCATTGCTGCTGGCCGGCCTTCCATTTAGCGTCCCGGGTGAGACCATTAACAGGTTGTGCAGTTCAGGCTTATCTGCCATAATGCATGCAAGTCGCTCCATTCAGGTTGGAGACGGGGATTTGTTCATCGCTGGCGGTGTAGAACACATGACCAGAGGCCCCTATGCTGTCTCCAAGCCCTCAACTGCATTCGGAACGGACTCCCAGATGTACGACACCAGTTTTGGCTGGCGCTTTGTCAACCCAAGAATGAAGGAATTATATGGTACACATGCCATGGGAGAAACCGCGGAGAATCTCGCAGAAAAATATGGAATCTCGAGGGAAGACCAGGACGCCTTTGCATTCCATAGTCAGATGAAGGCCGCAAAAGCCCTGAATAATGGCAGGTTATCGAGGGAGATTTCAAGCTTAGCGATCCCAAGGCGTAAACAGGAGCCCCTGATCTTCGACAAAGATGAGTTTATAAAACCCGGAACCACTAAAGAGATACTAGCTAAATTAAAACCTGCCTTTAAAAAAGAGGGGGGTTCCGTGACCGCGGGAAACGCATCCGGGTTAAACGACGGGGCAGCGGCCACACTCCTTGCCTCTGAAAAGGCCATTAAAGCCTATAAGCTTAATCCTGTTGCTCGAATCGTGGCTTCTGCTGTTGTTGGCGTTGAACCTGCAATTATGGGAATAGGGCCTGTTGGCGCCTCAAGAAAAGCTTTGGAAAAAGCCGGGCTTAAACTGGATGATATGGATGTTATAGAATTGAATGAAGCTTTCGCGGCGCAGGCGCTGGCCTGTACCCGTGAGCTGGGTATCGATGACGACGATCCTAGGCTAAACCCGAATGGAGGAGCCATAGCAATTGGGCATCCTCTGGGTATGACAGGAACGAGAATCTGCTACTCTGCGGCACTTGAATTAAGGGAGCAAAGAAAGCGGTATGCACTTGTAACCATGTGTGTTGGTGTTGGTCAGGGTTATGCCGTAATCCTGGAGAACGCAAATTTATAAATGATGAGAATATTGATCGTAGGCGGAGAGGGTACCATTGGAAGAAAAGTGAAAGCCAGATTGGCGATCTCGCACCATGTGATTACGGCAGGTCGGAATAGCGGTGATGTACAGGTGGATTTCTCTGACTCTTCATCTATCATAAATATGTTTGAGAAAGTAGGAAAGGTTGATGCTATAGTGGCCATAGCCGGAGAGGCCAAATGGGATAAGTTCGATCAAATGAGTGAGGAAGACTTTTATATAGGAATTCGGTCAAAGCTCATGGGTCAGGTAAATGTGGTAAGGATAGGGAAGGACTTTCTCGAAGATGGTGGTTCAATAACCTTGTCTACAGGCATCCTTGCAGACGACCCGGTAGATATGACCACCAGCGCTGCCATGGTTAATGGTGCTATCCATAGCTTTGTTAAGGCAGTAGCACTTGAGTTACCCACGGGAATTCGCATAAACGCGGTCTGTTCAGATCTCGTAGAGGATTCCTATGAGAAATATAAAGTCTTTTTCCCCGGAAATACCCCCGTTCCAATGAACAAGATCGTGGATGGCTATGTTAAATGCATTGAGGGGAAAATCAATGGAAGGATAATTAGGATAACCGCATAAAAAATGGGAAAAATTCAACATTATATCAACGGTAAATGGACCGAGGGAAAAGACCAGGGTTCTCCTGTTTATGATGCTGTTACCGGTGAATTAATCGGTTATACGGCTGTTGAGGGTTTGGATATCGGAGCAACATTGGAGTATGGACGGACCAAAGGAGGTGAAGTCCTGAGGAAAATGACCTTCCAGCAAAGAGGGAACATGCTCAAAAAACTGGCGCTTCACCTCATTAAGAAAAAGGACGCCTTTTACGATCTAAGCTACCGTACCGGGGCAACCAAGGTGGACAGCTGGATAGATATAGAGGGTGGATTTGGAAACCTGTTCGCCAATGCCTCATTGAGGAAATTATTTCCTAATCAATGGTACCACGTAGAAGGTGACCCCATTGACCTGTCTCGCGGAGGACGTTTTATGGCACATCATATCCTGGTCCCCAAGCAGGGGGTCGCCGTTCATATAAACGCCTTTAATTTTCCGGTTTGGGGAATGCTTGAAAAATGCGCGGTTAACTGGATGGCAGGCGTTCCTGCTGTAGTTCTTCCTGCACCTTCATCTTCCTACCTCGCTGAAGCAGTTGCGAGGGAGATCATAGATTCCGGGATACTTCCTGAGGGAGCTTTACAGATAATTAACGGAACAGTAAGGACCATTCTTGATCATGTGGAATCACAGGATGTTGTGACTTTTACCGGTTCTGCCGAGACCGGCAGGATGTTAAAGGCCCATCCGAGAATTATTGAGGAGGCGGTGCCGTTTAATATGGAGGCCGATTCACTCAATGCTTCGGTCTTGGGCCGAAATGCATCACCCGGAACACCTGAATTCGACATTTTCATCAGGGAGGTCAGAAAGGAAATGACGGTCAAATGCGGACAGAAATGTACTGCGATTAGGAGGATTATGGTCCCCGAGGAATATGTTGAGGACGTACAGATAGCATTGGGTCAGGCTCTTGATAAGGTGACCATCGGTGATCCACGACTTAAAGAGGTGAGAATGGGATCATTAGTCAGTAAAGAGCAAGTACAGGAAGTAAAAAACAGTGTTGAAGAGATCGCAAAAAAGGCCAACATCGTTTATGGTAAACTGGATCAATTAGAACTTATTGGTGCTGACTCAGAGAAAGGAGCTTTCTTAAGCCCGATTCTTCTGCGAGAGGATAACCCATTCGAGAATATGGTTGTTCACGAGCGTGAAGCTTTTGGGCCGGTAAGCACCCTCATGCCATACAGATCCTTGGAAGACGCAGTAAAACTATCTCATATGGGTAAAGGTTCACTGGTATCTTCCATCGTTACTAACGACGATTCCGAAGCTAAAGAATTTGTGCTGAATGCAGCCAGTCATCACGGGCGTATCCTTGTTCTTAACAGGGAGAATGTAAAAGAAAGTACCGGCCATGGCTCGCCG